>DAOWNU010000142.1 GCA_030642425.1 bacterium
GCCACCGGGCGTCCGGTGACATTTGAGCTTTGACATTTTGATTTATTTTTAAATGAACTGGATTAACTAATATTCACTCCGTCATTGCTTTTTCGGTAAAAATCAGCAATCTCTAATCTCCATCTACAAACAGGATATCGCCCAACAAATCAAGATATTCTATTGCGGTTATATGAATAAAAGCTTATACTCAAAAAAACAAAGGGGAATCATGAAGATAAAACTTCTGTTTGCACTGATTGTAATCCCGGCGCTTCTCGCTGTGCCGGTGCGCGTTCTGGTTATACGCGGTTACGACTCTTACGACAGGGCGGTTGTTTCGAGATTGTCCTATGAGCGGGCGGTCGAGGCGGTTTCCGAGATCGACGGTATCGACATCATCCTGTTTCCAGAGTTCGCTTTCGGTGGCCGCGACGGAACAGCCCTGGGGCATCCGTATATCCGGCTCGTCTGGGAGGACGACAGCCTTGGATTCGTCCCCTATCCGGGCGATTCCACGCGCACGGACGATTTGTTATGCGCGGCTTATATGGACAGCCTCAGGCAAATTGCCATCTCGGAAACATGCTACATCTGGGCGTCGTCGTGCGGGGAGAATATTGCCGGGACGAATTATAACTCGACACCGATTCTTCTCCCGAACGGGAAAATCTACCGGATACGCCGGAAATGCCTGTATTCGACCCATGTCGAGGCGCGGGATACGACCATTCATTGCGACACTGTCGAGACAAAATCCGGCGGCACTATTCGGGTTATGACAACTATCTGTTATGAGAACAGCGCGCTGGCTCCGCTTCTCGACCCGCCCGGCCCGCCTGCCCCGCTGTGGCTTCTTCCCCACGGCACTTGGTCCGCGGCGGGCGTGCCGAGTATGACATACCAAACCCAGCGCTGGATATGGAACGCCACGCCGATTACGCTTTCCGGCGTGTGGAGTATCCCCATCGACGGCTGGGTGCGCGGCGATGCCGTGCTTATCTCTGCGGATGTTTTCGGCAGGGAGTGGACCGCGATGAAAATCGACAATTACGGCAACAGCCGCGACCCGCTGGCCTATGTGCCTCTGGGATGGATACAGGAGGAGCATGACTGGGTCGTTATCGACTGCAACGTCCCCGTTATTGGCGATTCGCTTCCGGCGGTTCGGGCGAGGCCGGCGCCGAAACCTTATTATTCCGAATTCACAGTCTCGCCGAAAATCACGACCGGACAGGTATTTATATTCGCCGCGAAAGGCGTTATCGAGATATTCAACCCATCGGACGAATTGATTGAAACAATACAGCCGGAGGGCGATTTCGTTGTCTGGGAAGGTATCTGGAATTGGGCAAATCCACCCGGAGAATACACGATAGTTTCGGGCGGCGAGCGTGCAACCGTAATACTCCTCGATTAAGGCGGGAAAATGAAAAAGCTATTTTTATTATCTGTAATTATTTTCGTGGCGATAACGTGTTATGGGGATATCAAGATCGCTTCGCTCGAAGTGGACGGCCCGGATTACGCCGCGAACACGATGACCGCTCTCGACGCCATTCTCATCGCGGACCCGACTATCGACCTGATTATCGGCCCGGCGGAGGGACTCGGCGGCGACAGCAACAAGGCGCGTATTATTTTCGGCGATTCTTCCGGCACGATAACATTCGCCCCGGCGGACACGTTCCAAAGGAGCAGGCACGTCTATAATACACTTCTCGGAGCGTGCATGCTCGCCGAAGAATTCGGTGTTACGATCATCCCGGGGACGCTGTGGGAGGTCGATGAGGATTATCGATGTTTCGAATCCGCGCCGATTATCGGCCCCGACGGCCGGATACAGCGGGTCAGGCGTAAGCTTCAGCAGTTCCTGATAAATTCGCTGATCGATCCGGGAATCCGTCTGGACACGATTTTTTGCCGCGACGGGAGCGAATACACATATCTTATCGCCATTTCGAACGAGACTCGCGACCTGCCGGTTGTTTATTCGTGGGCTGGATCGGACTCCGCCGATATAATTCTTTTCCCGACACGCCGCTGGTTCGGGAATTTCGATATGATCCACAGCGCCATTTCGGTCGGTTGTCCCCCCGATTGGAGCTATATCGAGGTCCTTTTCCCCTGGAGCGATTATAGTTCGCTTTACCTCTATAATTGGGCCGCGATAAAATCCGTATTCATCGATTCGCCGCTCGGATCCACGCCGGGAGCGGTTATTGCACAAAACATGCACTCTTCGATTAGGCCGGATATCGGTTGGTATATTCTCGATGACTATGTCGAAACACCCGAAGGACTGATAGTCGCATTCGACCCGGAAACACTGGCGATGAGATACCTGCCGCATATAGATATTTTCGCGTTCGATTCGCTCGGAGATCCCGTCGCCGGTGTTTTTGTCAACTACGGCGCTCCCGGAACAGTCCCCTCCCACGGCGGCTGGACAGGCGTGAACGGCCATTTCACATACGTGTCATGCGAGGAGGAGAGCCTGTATTTCCTTTTCGCGAAGGACAGTTGCTATATTTTCCCGGAGGACACGATACTGTTTATTTCGGAGAGTTCGCCATTTTGCTCTCTTGCGATCTTTGTCGATTTCGACACGATAAATGCAATCGGCGAGTCGGCGCTCCCGACCGATTTAAGTTTGAGCGCATATCCTAACCCGTTCAATTCGGCGGTGAAGATAAGGGTTCGAGGGATCGAGGGATCGAGGGTTCGAGTGGAAATATTCGATATAAATGGAAAGAGGGTTCGAGGGTTCAAGGGTTCGAGGGTTCGAGGTGTAACGCCGAACGCAGATAATCGAGCGCCGATAACCGAATTCGTCTGGCAGCCCGATAAATCCATCGGCTCCGGAATTTATCTCGTCCGGGCGAAGGTGGGCGATGAAACAACGATTAAACGCATCGTGTATTTGAAATAACGGGAGGCGCAACGTGGCCAAATTAAAAAATCTGATAGTCGAAGTCGCTAACAACTGCGGTTTGAACACGCGTTATATCGCAAATGCAGCGAAGCTGAACCGATGCACCGTGAACCGCTATAAAAAAGGCGCGTTCGGCGTGAATATCGACAGGCTGCAGCGTTTTCTAAAAGCGGTCGGTTATCGACTTGTTCTGGAGAAAATCCCGGAACGCGAGGATATCTATCGAAAGGACAGGCTTTTTCATCTTCCGCCACTGCCTGAAAATGAAAAATAAGCGGTTTGACATGGAAAAAACGCAGTCGAAAATGGTAAAACAGCCTACGGGAAGACAAAGTAGTGCAGCTTTACACCTATCTGGTGCTTTAATAAACTTCCTTGGTGCAACGATAAACTATATGGGTGCAACTTATAACAATTTAGGTGCAGTATATAATATTACTGGTGCAGCAAATAACAATTCTGGTGCAATATTTTTTATATCGTGTGAAATGATAATCATAATTGATGCATCTTATAAATTAACTGGTGCAGCTTATAACATTATTGGTGCAACGATTAACCAGAAAACCGCGTCGGACGCGAGGTAAACTATGAATAAAGCCGCGATAACACTGTGTTTGCTGCTAATCCCGCTCGGATTCGCACTCGCCGGATGGGAACGCACTTACGGCGGAAGCGGAGACGATTACGGCTGGTTAGTTTCCCCAATATCCGAAAACGGATATATTATCGCAGGAGGAAAAACGCCATTCGGCGCATGTTATTGTGATGTTTATCTTATCAATACGGATTCTTCGGGGGATACTCTATGGACCCGCACCTATGGTGGTGGCAGCAGAGATGTGGGCTATTCAGTTTCCCAGATATCCGACGGCGGATACATAATCGCAGGGGGGACATATACGTTCGGCGCAGGTTCTTACGATATTTATCTTATCAAGACGGATTTCTCGGGCGATACGATATGGACGAGAACATACGGCGGAAGCGACGAGGATTTCGGGTATTCAGTTTCCCAGATATCCGACGGCGAGTTTATTATCGCAGGTCATACATATTCCTTCGGCGCAGGTGGTAATGACGTCTATCTCATAAAGGTAGATTCTTCATCGGGCGACACAATATGGACGCGAACATATGGCGGAAGTAATGACGATAGGAGCTTTTCTGTAGCGCAAACGACCGACGGCGGTTTTATCATTGCAGGACTTACGTACTCCTTCGGCGCAGGCGCAGGCGACGTTTATCTCATCAAAACAGATTCATCAGGCGACACGATATGGACGAGAACATACGGCGGAAGTGATGATGATGAAGGCTACTCCGTTGCGCAAACATCAGATAGCGGATATATCGTTGCAGGAGTGACAGAATCCTTCGGCGCAGGCGGGAAAGATGTCTATGTTTTGAGGCTTAAGTCATCGGGCGACACGGTATGGACGAGGACTTACGGCGGAAGCTATGATGATTGGGGTTACTCCGTTGCGCAGACAACCGATGGCGGGTACATTGTTGCAGGAGTGACATACTCCTTCGGCGCAGGATCCAATGATATCTATCTCTTTAAGACAGATTCTTTAGGCGACACCGTATGGACACGGACATATGGCGGAAGCGATAACGATAAGAGCTTTTCTGTAGCGCAAACGACCGAAGGCGGTTTTATCATTGCAGGACTTACGTATTCTTTCGGAGCAGGTGGAAGAGATGTCTATCTCATCAAAACCGACTCTCTCGGTTACACGGCAATCGGCGAGGAACCTGCCGCGAGGCCGGGAGATTTTTCGATTTCGGCATATCCGAACCCGTTCAATTCGGCGATTACAATTTCTGTAGGGGAGGGTCTGAGACCCTTCCGCGTGGAGATTTTCGATATAAACGGGCGAATGGTTGAGCCGGTCATTGAGCTTGTCGAAATGCCCGGCGGTGCAAAGCTCCCTTTGACAGGCTCAGGGAGCGAATTGCACGAGTTCGTCTGGACGCCAGAGGAGACGGTCGGCTCGGGCGTATATCTTGTCAGAATAAATGGGACAAATGCGACGGTGAAGGTTATTTATCTAAAATAGCTGTATATGAAAACGCGCCGGAGCTTGCTGTTATTAGCATAGACCGTATAGACAAAATAATTTATTTATTGTTTGACAATGCCGGTTTGTGTATGTATATTACCTAAAAGTTTGTATAGCCGGGATTAATAAAATAGGAAAACTAACTAAATAACATCATATCAGGAGGAAAAATGGCTAAGGTCGAGACGAAGTTTGGGGAGTTCGGGTTTGTGGTCGAATGCGACGAGAAAAACCTTCCGGAATATTTCGAAAGGCTGCTGAAGGTCGTTAAGAAAGAGTTCCCGAATGTTGTGGGAAGGCCCCAAAAGGCGACGGCAATAGAAAAGGCCGCCATAATGGAACTCAAAAAAGCGCCCGTGAAGAAAAAGGCGCCCGGAAGACCGAGAGGTTTGGGCAAAACGGCCGTAAAACCAAAAGCAGCCGCCAAAGAGCCAAGAAAACAGAGAACTGTCGCCAAAACGCCGAAAAAACCGGGAGTAAAGCGCGAGGCATTTGGCAAGCACCTTGCCGGGTTTAGCAAACATATAACTCAAGAGAATGAAATCCTCGCATTTGCAAATTGGTTCGGCAAGGAATTCAAAAGCAAAGATTTTTTCAATGCTGTGAGAAATGCCAACACGTATTCCAAAAGCAAGCAATCTAATTTCTTCAATCGGTTGAGTTCGTTGAAGAGTAAAAACAAGATTTCAAATGTGTCGAAAGGCGTTTATTCTATTACGGATGTGGGAAAGAAAACATTGAGCAAACTGAAGTAATAGCGGCCGCACGAGCGCCGTTTGAGTATTTTTTGCAGTAGAGCAGGTTTTACGTTCGAAGCCTGCTCTACTGTTTTTTTTTGAAAACC
>DAOWNU010000051.1 GCA_030642425.1 bacterium
CACCGGCAGTGTCCGCAACGCCCCTGAAAAAGGTCAACTCACCGAGGCTAAAGAGCGCCCACGGGTCTTCGGGAGCGACTTTGCGCCTTTCGATCAGGACGTTCTCCGCGGACTCGAAATCGCCACGGCGAAGATAGACGTCGGTGAGTCCCCTGTATGCCGCTCCCGTGCCCGGCACTCTGGAATAACGGGCGATAGCGTGTGTAAAATTCTTCTCCGCACCGTCGAGATTCCCGAGGTCGTAAAGCTCTATCGTGCCGAGAAGTGTCAGCGCCCCGGCGGCTATCGCGGGTGTTTTGCTGTCCTCGAGGTCTTCGAGAACCGCGATTGCGGCTTCAATATCCCCCTGCGCCCGGAGCGAACCGGCCATTATCAGCGCGGCCTCGCTGGATATTCTCGGCTCGGCGGATTCGAGATATTCTCCCCCGAAAACGACTGCCTCGTGGGCCTCCGCCGCCTGAGCCTCTCTCATAAACCCGAGAACATACATGCCCTTCTCTCCGCGCTTTTTCTCGGCGAGAATCAGACTTTGCACGGCCTGAATATACTTGCCCTGCCTCGCCTGAAGTCTGGCGAGCAGCCTTTCAATCCGGTCTCCGGAAACTCCGGTCTCGCGAAGTTTATTCACCGCCTCTTCCAATTCTTCAAGCTGGTCCGGGTCGGCGGCGACCTCGTTCATTCGCTTCTCGACATCGCTAAACCGGTCGGGATAGCGCTTTAGAAAAAGGCCATACTCGTCGGCGGCGGCATCCCAATCGCCCCTGACCTCGTGCATCGAGGCGATTTCCAATGAATAAGTCGCGTCCTCACCGCTCGCCTTTCGCGCTCTCAAAAGAAGGTCTATCCCCTCGTCGATAAAGCCCCAGGCCTTGTATCCGTAAAATATCATCAGGATAAGGCCCTCGTTCCCGGGGTCGATTTCGAGCGCGGTATCGAACGCGTCTTTCGCCTTATCGGATTTCCCCATCGAAAGATAAAGCTGACCGGCGTCCGCCCAGAGACGGGCGTCGTTAGGACTCGCGGCCAAATCCTCCTCGATAAGGTCGAGCAGCGCCTCATTGTCTTTCGTGGCCCGATATATCTGCTTTAGCATATTTTTCAGGTTCCGGTCTTCTGGATGTTCCGGCAGAAGCGGCTCGAGAACCTGACGGGCATCCTCGTATTTGTCCAGCGCCATATAGCGCCTTCCAAGCTCGATATCGCGGGCGAAATCCCCCATCGACGCCGGAATTACAAGGGCGATAAGCAGCAGCGCGTGTGTTATTTTTTTTCTGAAAAGCATGATATCGATTGCTAAAATGGTGAATTACTATTTAAAATATCAAAATATCAAAGCTCAAATGTCAACAAACCAAAAAGCATCGTCATTGCGAGCGACCGAAGGAGCGTCGCAATCTCATAGCATTTAAAAGAAATTACGACGTTGGGCTGTCGCCCTCCTCGTGATGACTGTTTTTCCATTCTTTTGAATGGTTTTGTTCGATTGTTCATCGAATTTTGCCGAGCCGCCACCACCTTCCGAAGATATTTTTGACCTCCCGACGAAAAAAACAGGCCTCCCGACGGTTTGAAGAGGCCTTCCGACGAGTTGAAGACACCTTCCGAAGATATTTTTGACCTCCCGACGAAAAAAACAGGCCTCCCGACGGGAAAAAGAGGCCTCCAAACGGCTCAACCACGGCCTTTCTGCCATTTTAGTCATATTTTACAAAGATCGACACAACTTCAATAATGAATAATTATTCCAGCCGACGGCCAAGCAATCCCGTTACACAACTTAAGCTGTGTAATGAGGAGAAGTTCTTAGTTTTTGGATTTTGGGCTTTGAGCTTCATTTGACATTTGGATTTTGAGCTTTGACATTTATCATTTCCCCTCCGCCGGGGCATTCTCCCTGAGCGCCTGAAAATAGGACTTTATCAGGCCTTCGTATTCCTTCGGATAGGGCTGATTGAGCGCGCGAAGAAGCTGCTGCTGGAGAAGGTCGCGCCGTTCGCCGAGGTCTTCGGGCAATCTATCCGGGCTGCGCCGGACAATGTTCTCGCCGGTTCTGCTCTTGCGCCTTTCCTCGTATTCCTGACGATGAAGCGATTTCTGCACGTCCAGCATACGGTTCATTATTCTCTCCTGCCGGTTGAGAGTCCTTTCGTCGGCCCCTCTGTGCCGCAAATCCTGAATCACCTCTTCCATTTCTTCGACAATATTGTCCATCCTGCCGGCAATATCGGAGCGCTGTGCGGCCTCCCCGGCGAGTTCTTCCATCGACTTTCTGACCGCCTCCTGTTCGCCGGCGAGTCTGGAAGCCGCCGCCTGCTGGTCGGGAGTCAATCCACCGGGCATACTCCCCGATGAACCCTGTCCCTGCGCGATCGGTATCGTGGACTGGTTTATCTGCCCCTGTTTGTCGCACATGCCCTGCATTTTCTGGAAGAAACTCTGCCCGCCGCTGCAACTCGACGAGCTTTGTGAACTCATCATATCCATCGTTTCGAGCAGCTTTTCCGCGGCGACGTTCATAGCAGCCATCGCCTCGTATCCCCTCGGCGAGGCGGAATATCCGCGCCCCTGCTCGAGTTCGACGAGCATCGCGCCCATTTCTCGCAGGGAACTGCCGAGGATTGCGCCGATATTCGGCGGTATCATCATGTTTTTTTGCGCGATAGATACAACTTCGGCGGTAACGCGTCCGAGCGCGAGCGATATATCCGCGCCGTCCTTTCCGAGTCCCCGTGCAAGCTCACGGCTTCGGATGTCCTTCGCCAGCGTCCCGAGCAAATTCTCCTGTCTTGCGGAGAGGTCGAGAAGGCCGAATACCGCCCGCCTTATCGCCGCGATAGTTTCGGCGGAAAGTTGCTGCTGCATTTGCTCCTGCATTTGCTGGAGCTTCTGTGCGATTTGCTCGAACTGCTCGGAAAGCTCTTCCGCCTTTCCGGCGCATTTATTCATCGAGCCGCTTTTCATGAGCGAACTGCACTGCCCCGATTTTTTGCTGGGGCTGTTTTGATTGACCTCATTCGCAAGGGCTTTCGCCTGTTCCGAGGGCATATCCGGGAATTCGGACATCATTTCGGCGAGTTCTTCGAGGCCTTTTTCGAGAAGTTCGCTGCCCTCCGTAATCCTGTCCTGCATACGCTCGGCGTCCTTTTGGGACATGCTCCCGTCCTCGAGCCCCTCGCTAACTTTATTTTCCATTTCTTTGAGCTTCTCCGCCAGCGCTTTCATATCCTCGACACGCTGCTCGACCTGCATCCGTTTGAGAAGTGCGAGTGTTCTGTCGAGCCTTTCGAGCAATTCCTCCTGTGTCATCTGGAATTCTTCCGCGGCGCGGCGAAGCTCCTCGGGGTCCATCGAATCGAGCGCCTCCTGAAGCTTCTGCATCGCCTCGCGCATCTCTTCGGTCGCCACGTCCTGAAGAAGCTTTTGAACCTCGAGCATTTTCTGTATTATCTCCGAAGACGCGAGCTGCTGTTCCGTAACCTTCTCCGTGGTCTGCTGGTATTCTTCCGCAGTCTTTTCGAGTTGCTCGGCGAGTTCCCGCTGTGTCTGGAGCGCCTCCCGCAGGTCCTCTCTCTGCTCGTATGTTATCTCGCTCGCGCGCTTCATCTCGCGGGTTAGCTCCTTAAGTTCTTCCTGCAAATCCCTTTCCTGCCTGGATATTTCCTCGACATCCGTTATCTGGTCTTCCCGGTCGCTGATCACATCCTTAATAATCTCGTCGATACTGGGGAATCGAGCCGAATAGACGCGGCTAACCGCCTTTTTCGGGCCGGTAACGCGGTCGTTGTCCAGAGCCTCGACCCAGTAAAGGACAATATCGTTCGGGAAAATTGCCAACCTGCCGAGATCCCAATAATATTCCACACTAACCTGCGGCCTGCGGTAAGAGTCGAACGGGATTTTTATTCTCGATGTATCCTCCGGCGATTTTTCTATCGTGAAAGCAAGCTGGAAACCCGAGAAACCGTAGTCGTCCTCGCCAAGAACGGAGAGCGGGATCAGCATATCTTCGGTCAGGTCGATATCGACGCCCGGATGCGTTATCTCCACCGTGGGATATTCGTCGCTGCGGACGCGGATCGGATATTCGATAGGGTCGTCGTTCGCGAGGCCCTCGTTGTCCACGGCCAGAAGTCTATAGCTGCCCGGTTTTATCGCCCGGAACGAGCCTGTCGCGGATCTATCGTCGATCTGCATCGCTTTTTGTGTGGAATCGGAAAAGTTTAGTTCAGAACGCTCGATCTTCTTCGAGAAACGGGCCTCGACCGTAACATAAGTTCCATAAGGGACATCGACCGTGCCCTCGTTCTCCTCGAGACGCACAGTCTGAAGCCCCGTGTAATCGGGATAATCGAAAGTCAGTGTAAGCCCGACCACGCGCGGCCTATCGACCACCGCGACCTTGAACGGCCTGCTTATAAAATCCCCGCCCTCGACACGATATGTGAAATCGCGTTTGACATCCTCGAAAAGAAACGACCATTCCCTGTCGTTTTCGGGATTGCGGTTGGCGGAAAAGGTTCGCTCCGCGCCGCCGTCGAAGGCCCGCAGGATAGTAACGTCCTCCGGGAGCTTGCCCGAAGCGGCGATAGTTATTTCCAGATTTTTATATTTCGTCACCCCGGCGTCGCCCGGCTCGACCTTGAGAGTCGTCAGCGTCGGCCTCATAATATATTGAAAAGGATTGCTCCCGCGGGCGATACCGGTGTGGAAAACCGACGGGGAAGACGCGAGGAATCCGACTATCAACAAAACCGCGAAAACCAGATATGCCGATCTCTCTCTCAGCATGGAAAAAGGCGCGATCCTCTCCGGCTTCAGGCCCCGTGTGCGCTTTTCGGCATCGACAATCGACGCCGCAATCAAATCTCCCGAATAGCCGTAACTTCTCGGCTCGATTTTCAGAAAATCATAGGCCGAGACAAGGCGCGAGTCGAGTTCGGGATATTCCCTTTCCAGATCGATAGCGACCCTTCTCTCCCGCGGGATATTGATAAAGGGCCAGAGCACCCAGTAGAATAACGCGCCGAGCGAAATGCCCAGCCAGATAAAAAACAGGGCGCTTCTCGCGCCGCATTCGAGAAAGAAAAGGCCGTTGAGCAGAATCAAAAGGAAAGAAAGGCCGAGAATCACCGCGAGTGTCAGCATCGCGCCGCTGACCGATGTGATAAGCATCAGAGCGCGCCTCGCCCTGCCGATAAAATCCGTTATTTTCTTGCCGGATTCGCTCATTGTCGTGTCATCGCAAAAATAATTATGTTCGTTCCCATCTCGAGCGCGGCCCGGCGTTTCTCTTCGGAGTCGCTGTGAACTTCGGCATTCTCCCAGCCGTCGCCAAGATCGGTCTCATAGGTGTAGAACACGATTAGCCTGCCCTCGTGAAAAATTCCAAAGCCCTGTGCGGGGTTGCCGTCGTGTTCGTGGATCTTTGGCAGGCCGCCCGGAAAATCGTAGAAACAATGGTATATCTCGTGATCGAAAGGCAATTCCACCAATTCCTTATCGGGGAAAATCTTTTTTATCTCCCTGCGGAATGCAGGGTCGAGGCCGTAGTTGTCGTCGGCGTGAAGAAACCCGCCGCTCGTAAGATATATCCGGAGCCGCTCGATCTCTTTGTCCGTGAATTTGATATTGCCGTGGCCGGTCATATAAAGGTAAGGATAGTTGAAAAGGTCGTCGTCACCCGGCTCGACATATTTCCCGCTATAGACTGCGGGGATATCGGTATATTCACGAACGAACTCTATCAGATTGGGCAAAGACGAGGGGTTGGCATACCAATCGCCGCCGCCGCCATATTTCAATTGAGCGACCGTGAACGGCACATTGGGAATGCCGCCGAGAACCGTAACGACCGATCCGGCTATTATTGTTAGGATTATTAGCTTTTTCATCGACAATTTCATAGTTCGACCTTTTCAACTTCACACGGTTTCTTATTATAGTATTAAAAGCCCGAAAGTCAAACTTGAAATTGGAGGCGGGCAATACCGACGGGGTGAATACGCGGCGGGACGCCGCGTCTATTATGTTATGATTTTTATCCCTCTAAAAGGTCGAGCGTCTCGCTCGATAATAAAAGTCGTTTCGGCTCCGCTCAACGACCGACATTTCGCGTTCCCTGAGCTTGTCGAAGGGAGTTTGGCGGGGAAATGCACGGCGGGACGCCGTGTCTATTATGTTAGGATTTTATCCCCCTAAAAGGTCGAGCGTCTCGCTCGATAATAATGTCGTTACGGCCCGAGAGTCGATATTTTCGCTCATCAGGTCGGCGCGGTCGGTGCGTTCGTCGTCGGTATCATTTCCAAAATCGTTATTCTTGAGCATCTTGTCTGTCACCTCCATTGATTTGTTGTCGATTGGTTATGAAAAGTCGAGGGTCATTATTGAAAAGGCTAAAATCGCCCGTGAAAAGAGCGTCCATGTGCCAAAAAAGGCTTTAAGTGCCTGTAATAAGTGTGTCCGTGCGACCTAAAAGTTCGTAATCGACCTTAAAAAGAGTGCAAGTCTTTCCGAAAAGTTCGTAAGTGCCATTGAAAAGGTTCTTTTTACTTGACATGACACGCTTTTTATAGATACTGACGGCCTTTTTACTTGACATGACGGCCTTTTTATAGATACTGACGGCCTTTTTACATAACCTGACAGCATTTTCATACATACTGACGATATTTTTGACCGTCCACCCCGTCTTTTCTTATTGATTTTCAAAGACTTACGTTTAAATGGATTAAATTCCCCAACTTTTTCTCCCGGTGCAGGGAAGGGGGGGCTTTTACCTATTACCTATTACCTTCTTTTTCTCCCGCGCAAACAATTATTATCCCCCGCGGGTTCTGGAGGGATATATGAAAATTCCCGTAGGGGAGGGTCTGAGACCCTCCCGATTTCCGTGTTATCGACGAGCGGGCGGGCGTAAAACCCGCCCCTACGGGATAATCATTTTTTTAATTAGAAATTTAATTTCTCGGCAATCACATCATATTTGCTATCGATACCGGTATAGATAAACCCGATGTAATCGGTCTTATTGGCGGTTGTTGTTAATGTAACCGTCGTGCCGTTAGACCATCTCACATCAGCGGGCCATGTAACAGTTCTATTGCCGGTGTCGTCCTGCTTGATGATAAGCGTGTATTCACCGCCATCCTGTCCGTTGGTGAAAGTAAGCGTTGTATTTCCTGTTAGAATTACCGATTGAATATTGCCATTATTCCAATCGATTGTGATATTGGCGTTATATGTCAGTGCATTCCTTCTACTGTATATTGCGCCGTCCACATCGAGAGCATGTTGTGGGCTTGTCGTCCCGATGCCGACATTGCCGGTCGGTAGCGAATACATATCGTTGCCGGATATTTGCCAGTCGCCGTCCGCGATACCGATGTTTATAATCGCCCTTATTTTATCCCCGGCGACGCCGTCCTTTAGGGCCACGCCGACAATATGACCGTCCGGGTCGTCGGACAGCGGCTGGATAGTGCCGCCGTTCGCGGGGACGAGCTTGTCCCCGGCGGTAACATTCGAAGCTCCCGCGACGATCTCGAGGCCGGGGTCGAGCCCCTCCGCCTGAACAAGATAGGAGTCCGGATCGGACGGATATACTATTATAGCGGTAATCACACCGACAGGCTCGTCGCCCTCGTCGCACAGGGCAATGGTATTATCCCCGGTTACTTTGACGACAGCGCCGGCATCCAGATCTGTTGCGGCCCCGACGGGATATTTAATTACATCGACCGCAAAAACCGGGCGGGCGCATAGACAGATAATGAGTATGGCAAATATTGTAAGGTAGCGCATTATTGCTCCTCGTTAGACAAACTAAACCGTTCCCTGCGAAAACAGGGCAGAAATGTGTTAACAAAAAGTCGGCTATAGTAAACGTAATGGCGAAAAACGGCTAAGGGTAGTGGAAAGACCCCTCTCCACTACCCCCAATACCGTTGGATCACCAGAAACCGGGCGGACACGGGTCCTTGACAAGCAACGCTTCTGCGTTCCACGCCTGGACTATACCGGATTTAAACGGCATGTTAACTACACGCGCCTGGACGGTATACGTTACGGGCCAATTCGCAGGAAGGCAATAGACCCATTCGGAAGAACGGAGCGTGAAGTTCTCGTCTTCGTAGTAGTCCCTATCGAGCAGGCGCACTATATGGTTGTCGACCACACCGGCGATTGAACTTAGGAGCTGGATTTCGAGATACGCGCCCCATAGACGGCCCTCGAGGACATTAGTGTCCTCCGCGCGAATGTTGACAATGAAATCCACCGCGATAGAATCCCCATCTTCACCGCAGCAGCAAGGGACGGGCACAGTATAAGCGAAGATATCTAACCAGGTCACGTCCACAACGGGAGCTTCGACAAGACCATCGTCGCCGATCACAAGACCGAATAGCTTGGCAACACAGCAGGTGCCCACTTCGGTAGGTTCGGCTTCGGGCCATCTTATCAGGACGAAGATCTTCACGTATGGATTAGCGGGAAGTGTTCCCAGTCCGGTTTCGCCTGCAACCGCGACTATCGGTGGACCGCCGAATACCCACGCGATGAGTTTGCCCACGTTACCTGCGGTACCATCGTATGTCAGGTAGGTTCCGGGGGCAACGCCTGCATTCAGCTTTGCGTAGGCATTGTCGGAGTTGACTACCTGATAGAAGGTGTCAACTCCCACAATCTGAAAATCGAGGACAATACCAATGATGTCGTTAACGGGACTGGGAGCGGGATTGCCGGACATAAGCATAAGTTGCCCCGCAACGTTGAGGCGGACGACAGTGCCCGGCTCGATATAGCCTACGGCAGACTTATAGTCGTATTTCAACATAACCTGGGCACTCAGCGTTCCCACCAGGGCGATCAACAACACAACAAACAAATACTTCTTCATCATCACTCCTTTTTTAAGGTTCACATACTTTTGTTTTGTTTTTTTTTTCTTGATTTGCACCTCCTTTAATTAAGATTTTCCTTGAGTTATAGTTAAAAACGGTTGCCTAAGGTTGAAATAGCTGACCGGACTGCCGAGAAGA
>DAOWNU010000111.1 GCA_030642425.1 bacterium
CATTTCAAATACACGATCTGTCTTACTGTCGATTTTTCGCCGGATGACAGACGCGCGAAATATGTGCCCGATGGTAAATCTCCGCCCCAGGTTAGCTCGTAATGACCGGGAGTCATCGATTCTCCGCGGATAGGTGTATCGACAATTCTGCCGAGAATGTCGTAAAACTCGAATGTTACAGGCGCGTCCGATTCGACCTCGAACTCGATTCTGCAGGTCGGGTTGAACGGATTCGGCGCTGTCGAATTTATCCCGAAAACGAACGGGCGCTTAACATCGTCGCCGTCCTCGCCGGGATGATTCTCTTCCGGTTTCTCGTCGATTTTCACACAGCATCCTTCGAAGACACACAGATAACCCGCGCAGAGTTCGGTCGAAGATTCGACTCTGCAACCGATAATCGGCTGACCGATAGAGGCCCAAACCGTGTCGCCCGAAGCCGGCGAGCGCATCCCGCCGCCGCCATCGAACACCCACCAGTTTATCTCGGTCTGCGCGAACACGACTGCGGCGAGCAGAAGCGTTAATATTATTAACTTTCGCATATCGCCCTCTTTAATGGATCTGAGTATTAAAGTAATCCACGCCCATTTCGGCAGGATAACCGTATGCTTCGGGATCGAGCAATTTACCCTTCTCGAAATTGCCATTGCCCTTTTCCTCTTCGACAGGTTTATAAAGCCTGCGCATCACAGGATCGTCGCGGTCGGCCATAACTGTGTAGCTAACCACCCGGTCGGGATCGCCATATATACGAAGCGTTGTTCCTCCGTCTTCGAATTCGTATCCTACAGGGAATGGTCTTCCTATCGGTGTTATCTGCGCTATCGCATCTTTTTCGCGAACCAGCGCGCTATAATATTCTGGCATCTCCACCGTGGCTTCACCGGAACCATCGAGTGTAACCTTACCCGGATAAACACACATATTCCAGGGGGATTCTACGAAATTGTGGCGTAGGGTTTTGTTCTCCGGGTCCAGCGGATGATCGATGAGGAATGAGCCTGAGCTTTTACTTAAAGCTCCAGAAACATGGACAGTCCCGTTGAAAAAACCGGCAAAACAATTTGTAGCTTCTAAGCTAGCGCATCCATAGACACCAAAATTATGTGTGCCGGTGCCGCTCGCGTATCCATGAAGCCCATATTTTCTCCCGGTAGAGTTAAAGGCGTTTCCTATAACACCGTAATAATACCCACCCCCCGTGTCGTTATATACTCCAAGAGCGCCATTTACTGCATCAGTTGAGTATTCTCCATAAACTGAATTATAGGATGTTCCATCCACTGGAGTTGTTACTTTGCAGAAGTAACCTTTCATATTTCCATCAACAGCATGGGTTTTAGCTGTTGGGATTGTTGTTCCGATTCCAATATCGTTGCTCGGTGTGATATAGAATGTTCCATCGCCTGTTGATGTTTCGGATATGCCCCAACCGTTATCACCCATCATTCCTGCGTACCAGTTGTTCGTGCTACCTGTTTTGTAGTGGATTAATCCGTTGTCTGCTGCATCACCTCTTCTGATTATTAATCCTGCGCTGTTGGTTCCGGATTGCACTTGCATCCAGGCCGCAACGGTCTCCTTACCAACATCTAATAAATAAGCGGGATTGCTTAATCCGATAGCGATATAACCGGTATGGTAGATATCACCTGTCAAACCGCTGCCTGAGTTGTAGGCCCAGTCACCGTCGGTTATCGTATAGGGCGAACTTGTTAGCTTATATCGCGGTGTAATCTCCGGAGCGCTCTCGACGGAAAGGCCAATCCAGTATTGCTCGTTGAAATCCACTCCGGCGCTTGCGAATGTGTTAACCCCTCCAAGCTCGACGCTGAACAGACCGTCAACAATGGACCATACGAAGTGGTCCTCTGTCCACAGCGCCGTCCCTCCAGCTTCGAAGTTATAGAGCTTAAATTCAATATTCCTCGCTCCATTGACAGGGACTCCGCCTTCGACGATCCTTCCCTGGAAAGAAATAACGTTCTCTACAAGCGCTGCGAATGTTACGGCCGAGATTACCATAATCGTTAGACAAATAACAAGCTTTTTCATCTTGACCCTCCTTTAGGGCTAAGGTTTTAGTTTTGTGCTATCAATATACTACTTTTTATTCATTGCACAAGAGAATTGTTCCGTGTCCAATCGGCGACAGGGCCGCATCCGAGCGGGGGCGGTATTCACCCAGCCATAATGCCGATTCTTGTGACCGTTGGAAACCCCACGGGCGATCATCCGGGTTGTTCCTCTTCGGAAAACACTTGATATTTCCCAAAAGATTGTTAAATTCAATCGTGATGGTCGATAACACACGAATAGCGCTTGTTCACGATTTCCTGATTCAATCCGGCGGCGCCGAACAGGTTCTCAGGGCGATCCACGACATTTTCCCCGACGCGCCGGTTTTCACACTGGTCTATGATAAAAAGCGCATGCCGGAAGAATTCCACTCGTGGGATATACGCCCCGTGGGTTGGTCGCAACGGCTTCCGCGGATGCATCGGTGGTATAAATACTATATGCCGCTCTATCCCACGATGATCGAGCAGATGGACCTGCGCGAATTCGACCTTGTAATATCGAGCAGTCATCTCGTCGCAAAAGGAATTCTCACGCGAAGCGAGACATTGCACCTTTGCTATTGCTACACACCGATGCGTCAGGCATGGGAAATGTATTTCGACTACAAACACGGCTACACGCGGTCGGGTTTCAAGCCCAAGCGCGAGTTGTTCAAGTTCTTTTATCCTATTGCGCTGAATTACGTTCGAATGTGGGATCGCCTTGCCGCCGAGCGCGTGGATCATTTTATCGCCTGTTCCCGGACGACGTCCAGAAGAATAAAGAAATTCTATAACCGGGATTCCACAATAATCTACCCGCCGGTGAAAACGGATAAGTTCAAGGTTCTGCCGGAAAACGAGATCGGGGATTATTTTGTCTGCCTTTCGCGGATGGTTCCTTATAAGCGTGTCGATCTGGCGGTCCTTGCCTTCCGGGAACTGGATATGCCGCTTTATATTGCCGGCGACGGCCCACAATTATCCCAGCTTAAAAAGATTGCCGGGCCGAAAACGAAATTTCTCGGAAATATCGACGAAAAGGAAAAGATCGATCTTTTTGCCGGATGCCGCGCGCTTATTTTTCCCGGCCGGGAGGATTTTGGGATCGTTCCGGTGGAGGCTCAGGCCTCGGGACGACCGGTTATCGCCTATGGCGCGGGCGGCGCCACCGAGACCGTTATCGACGGCAAAACGGGCCTGTTTTTCAGCGAGCAAACGCCGGAGAATCTTGTCGAGGCTGTCGAAAGATTCGATAGATCGAGTTTCGATCCGGCGGACGCTGTGAACTCCGCAAGGCGTTTCGACGAGGCCGTATTCAAAAGAAAGATCGAGGATTGGATATGGTCGAGATTCGAAGATTTCAAGCAAGAATTGAAGGAGGGTTGAGATGAGAAGGATGCATTTATTGCTGATTATCCTGTTGTTTGTTGTTCACGCCGGGGGGTTCGAGTTCGATTCGCCGTGGAACAGCGGCGGCAGAGCGATTTCTTCCGCGCTGGAAATCCCGCCCGACCCGACATATTACAATATCGCTTCATTCGATAACTGGATACCTTCGGGGGGCGCCCAGATATTTCTCGTATTCCCGAGACGCCCGCTCAATGCCGAAATCGACACGACTTGGGAGGGCATAGTCCGACCGCAGTTCATTCTCAGTTCGCGATACGACGTCGATACGGTATTCACCGAAGACGCGACGACCGGGGCGAGCCTGGAGCTTATTCCGGTCAACGAAGAGATGGGCATGGCGCTAATAAGGGCGGAGGGAGAGGGCTATTTTTCCGTCCGGGCGACAGACTTTTACAGCGCGATGAAGCCTTCGATACCGATGCTGTTCGAGGTGAAGCCTTCGGGCACGGAAGCGACGCGATGGGGCATTTTCGGTTTCGATGTCGTGCTGCATGAAGACCATTTTACTCCACATTGGGCGGCGGCTATCGACGATTCCGGCAGGGTTGTGCCTTCGTATATGCCGGGGCTGACTATGGATTATGTCACGGTCGCGGTAGTCGGGGAGAGCAACCCGGACTCGAGCGCGGGAATCATGAACCTTGTCACAATGGCGCCCTCTCCCGAGGCCGTTCTTCCGATTATTTACGGCATGGCCCCTTTTTATATCTGGGATACGGAGAGCGAAACGATTAAAGTCGTGGCCTACGCCGCGGATACGCTGGCAATAAGCGACACTATCGAGATATTTATCGCTCCCGAAGGCGACGCCCCTTTTCTTATGACATCCACTTTCGAGAGCATGCGCGTATCGCAGGATCAAAACACGAATGTATATGCGATGGCTTTCACCGGCAGCGATCTAGATCCCACAAACAACAGCACACTGGTGCGTTTAAGTCCGATAGACCTGACCGGAGCGGAAAGCGCGGTTATCGATCCTTTCGATTGGCGCAGGCTCACGGGCGGCATGGTGGGTTTCTCGTTTTTAGATACCGAGCCGGACACGCTTTGCGTCTTTATTTCTGCGGAGACCGACTCGATTCCCAAACTCGAAACGCCTTTTTACTCGCCGCTTCAGGTGGTGCCGCCGAATATCGCCCTAAAATTCGAATACAACGGGCCGAACCTTATTATTGTGGGCGATACGATCAAATTAGTTGTCGAGGCGATCAACGGACTCGGGGAGATCGACACTTCGCTCGAAGCGTTTTTCACCGTGGAGTTCTGGGACGATTACGACAGCAGCGCGACGGTAATAGACTCGGCTTCGGGAACGGCGTGGAATGTCAACCGGACGGAAGAAACTGTCCTGCACATGACGAAAGGACGTTATGCGCTCTATCTTACGAACACTATGCCCGAAACTCTCTATTTCGTGGCGCGGGACGCCGAATTGGTCGGGCTTTTCGATCAGGGATTGATAGGGTTCGTCCACGAACACGAAATCGTTTTTGAAGAGGGCGACTCCGGCGGGGCGCCTCAATATCGGTTCGCGCTTTCGGATATGGGTATGTATCCTGCGGGCGAATGGTGTGAGGTTACTATCACGGCGCGGACGGGCGCCGGTCTTATCGACGCTTCTTACGACGGCACGGCGGTCGTTCTGCTTGGCGGGTTTGGCATAACAGACCCACCGGCCGGAATAACCGATTTCGATAACGGTATCGCGACGATCTCCGTCCGCAACGATTCTTCGGAAATGGCCGATGTCGAGGTCAGCGGGCCGCTCTTGCCGGATCATGCAATGATAATGTTCCTCGAAAGAGGCTCCGGCGGCGTGCTTTTCCCATTCGATTTTCCGGATTGGTTCCCGATAGGAACTTCCCGGAATATCATGGTCGGGATTATGAATATCGACGGCATTTCAGTCACATGGGACGGCGCCGCGGATATCTCGGTTATCGACCCGAACGACAACGGCAGTATTTCCGCGCCCGATTCGGTGATTATTATCGGCGGTCTCGGGAATTTCGCCATCTCCAATATCGACGCCGAGCGTTTCACACTTACTGCGGATACCGGCGGCGACGAGGGCTATTTCGACCTGTCGATAGAAAGCAGGGCTTTGCTCAACGCCGTTCTGCCGTGCAGCTGCGAGGTTGCCGCGATCCTCGATTCTATTATCTTTTCCGTAACCGATACCGCCTTCAATCTTTTCGCCTATTCCTGCACGGTCGAGATCGAGATTGTGGAGAGCAATCCCAACGGCAGCGTCAGCTACAACAGTGAGGCCTATATCGCCGGCGGCTACGGCGTGGCGGTTCTCGAAAACACCGAAAACGAGACCCTGTCCGTGTATGTTACAATCCCGGATAACCAATTCTTATACATGGACATGACTCCCGTTGCCGAGTGGAATTATCTCGCCGGTGAGATAGTCTATTTCGTCAGCGCTATCGGCGAATCGAATCTGCCGTTGGAATTCGACCTGAGCCGCGTTATCCCGAATCCGTTCAATCCGTCGTTCACCGTTAATGTCGCAGTTCCCGAAAAGGGCCGCGTGAAAATCGAGATGTTCGATATTACCGGCAAAAAGGTTATGGAGCTTCTGAACGAACAGCTCTCCGCCGGAACACACGAGCTGAAATTCAACGTGTCCGATAGACCCTCCGGCATTTATATGCTCAGAGCGGTTTTCGGCGATAACACATTAACCCGCAAAGCGGTTCTGCTGAAATGACCGGAAGACCGCGAATCGGTCTTAGTCTCGGCGATCCGGGGGGCGTCGGCCCGGAAACGACGGCCAAATCCATACTCGCCCTCCGCTCTTCCGGGATCGACTTCGTCCTTTTCTGCAGTCGCAGACTTTTCGCCGATACAGGCCGCCGTTCCGGGTGGGCCGTCGAACTGCTGCAAATGGCCGATTCGGGATCGCGCGGCAGTGGAGCGCAAATTGAATTTGCCGGGGCGCCGGAGTTCGACGGCCCCGCTTCCTTCGGAAGCCCGACGCCCCCCGGCGGCGATTTCGCGTTCGGGTCATTGGGAAAAGCGGCTGAAGCCGCAATGACGGGCGCTATCG
>DAOWNU010000321.1 GCA_030642425.1 bacterium
AAAAGAGCGGATGGATGAATTGCTGAGCGACCTGAAAATCACCCATCTGCGGAAACAGAAGGCTTACACACTTTCGGGTGGAGAGCGCCGCAGGGTCGAGATAGCGCGGGCGCTGGTCACAAGGCCGCGATTTCTGCTTCTGGACGAGCCATTTGCCGGTATCGACCCTATCGTTGTGGGCGATCTGCAGGAAATCGTGCATGAACTCGCGAAACAAAGGAATCTCGGGATTCTTATAACCGACCACAATGTCAGCGAAGTGCTGCGTATTGTTGACAGGGCCTATATCGTTTATGAGGGCAACATCCTCATCTCCGGAAATGCCCGTGAACTTATAAACAACCCCAGGGCAAGGGAGATTTATCTGGGCAAAAATTTCAAAGGCTAAACGATGCCCGAACTTAAACTCGAACAGAAACTCGCTCTCAAACAGGTTCTGACACCACAACTTATTCAGAGCCTGCAATTGCTGCAGATTCCAAAACTGGAGCTTGCAACGGAGCTTCGGGCGGAACTCGAACAGAACCCGATGCTCGAAATACTCGAGGTCGAACCGGAACTCGACGAGGACAACAACGACGGCGACCGCGAACTGGATAATGAACTGGACGACTGGGACCGTTTCGCGAACGGGCTTACCCTTTACGGCAGCCAGTTGCCGGAAAACGATCCGGACGCGGAGGTGATCGACCCGTTTTTCGGTGTCAGCAGCGCGAAAACCCTGTATGAGTATCTTGTCGAGCAGCTCTCGATAGCCACAAAGGACAGGCGGCTCTTTCTGATAGGGGAATTCATAATTGGCAATCTCGACGAAAAAGGCTTCCTTCCCATATCCAACGAAGAACTGCTCATGGATGTTCTGAGGCTTCAAATCGTCGATCCACCGGCAGCGATAGAGGAAATCGTGCAAGCGGTGGAAACGCTGCAGAAATTTTCTCCTTCCGGGATAGCGGCGAGGGGCCTTCGAGAGAGCTTCCTTATCCAGCTTCGAGAACACGGCGAAATCGGCACGACGGCATGGGTGATTATCGACGAGTTCTTCGAAGAACTGAAGTCAAAAAATATTCCCCAGCTTGCGGATATTCTCGGCACGACTATCGAGGATATCGAGTGCGCCATGGTCGTTCTCGGATCGTTGAGCTTCTCCCCGGCGGCGGACTACACCGGTCAGGCAGGCGGTTCTATCGACCCCGACCTGATTATCGAAAAGGTTCAGGGAAGATGGATAGTGCGCTATAACGGGGCCGGTATTCCCGAATTGAGAATTAACAGGCAATATCGGGCGCTGCTCCGGCAGCGAGGCTCTCTGGATAAGGACGCGAAGAAATTCCTGTCGAAAAAACTCAATTCCGCGCAGTGGTGGATACAATCGCTCCAACAGCGCAAAGATACAATGATACGAACGATGCGGGCTATACTTCACCATCAGTTCCCCTTTTTCGAGAACGGCCCCGGCAATTTGCTCCCGCTGAAAATGGAGGAGATAGCCCATGAAGTCGGCGTTCATCCCGCGACGATCAGCCGGGTTGTCCGGGACAAATATGTGCAGACGCCCTATGGCGTGTTTCCGTTAAGACATTTTTTCGGTGGAGGATTGGCAACCGATACCGGCGAGGATATCGCAACGACTACTGTCAAACGCCGAATAAAAGCCCTTATGTCCGATGAAAACCCCGCAAAACCTCTCGCGGACCAAAAAATTACCGAACTTCTAAACAGCGAGGGAATAAAAATCGCCCGAAGAACGGTCGCGAAATATCGGGAGGAAATGGATATTCCAACGGCGCGCATGAGAAAGAGAAAACGCAAGTGAGTATTACGAAACCCCGGTGGTTAAAGCAGCCGATACCAACCTCCGCGGAGGGTCGCAACGTTCGCAGGCTCCTCGCCGGGCTTGAACTTAACACGGTTTGCCGCGAGGCCGGTTGTCCCAACAGGGGCGTTTGTTATTCTCTCGGGACGGCGACGTTCCTGATTCTCGGAAAAATTTGCACGAGGGGCTGCAGGTTTTGCAACATCGGGAGTGGAACGCCGGAGCCGGTCGAGCCGGACGAACCGGAAAGGGTTGCGCGTGCGGCGGCGGGAATGAGGCTGAAACACGTAGTCGTTACATCCGTGACAAGAGACGACCTTCCCGATGGCGGCGCCGGGCATTTCGCGGAAACGATTTGCGAATTGAGAAAACATTTGCCCGAAGCGTCTATCGAGGTTTTAATACCGGATTTTGCGGGGAATGAGGACGCTCTGGATATCGTATTATCGGCGAGGCCGGACGTGCTGAATCATAATGTTGAAACGGTGCCACAGCTATATCGGGCCGTTCGACCGGGCGCGGATTACGACAGGTCTCTGCGCGTGCTGGCGCGAGCAGGGGCAAAAGACATGATAACGAAAAGCGGAATTATGGTGGGGCTTGGCGAGACTGTAGAACAGCTTTCGAAAATTTTCCGGGATATTGCTAAGGCCGGCGTGGATATTCTTACTATCGGTCAATATCTGTCCCCCGGCCCATCGTATTATCCCGTGAAAAGATTCGTTTCACCAAAGGAATTTGAAAATCTGGCGGAAATTGCCGGAGAAAAGGGCATACGCGAAGTAGTAAGCGGCCCGCTCGTCCGAAGTTCATACCGGGCGGGAGAGGCCTACATGAAAATAGCGAACAACAACTTAAAGCTGCGATAATCGCAGAGAAGAAGGAGACAAAATGGAAATGAGAATCACCGCCCGCCATTTCGACCTGACCGATGAGCTTAAAGATTACATCGACAGGCAAATGGAATTTTCCAAAAAGTATGCGGATCATATCATTTCTGCACATATAATTCTCGAAATAGAAAAACATCGACAGAAATCGGAACTAAACCTTACAGTGAACGGGCAATCTTTTTCTTCACATGCCGTCACCGACGACATGTATGTCAGTATCGACGAAACGGCGAATAAAATGGACCGTCAACTTGCAAAATACTACGACCGTTTCCGCAATAATTTCCATCTAACCCGCGACGAAAAAGCGAGTATTGCCGAGGATATTTCACGTGCAATCGCGCCCGAAGAGCAAACCGGGGAACAAATAGAAGAGTGATATGCCCGAACTCACCGCGAAGAAATTCCTCGAAGATAAAAAGGAAGCGCTTGGGCTAACGCTTCTTACGGGCGAAAACGGGCTGAGCAGTCCGATACTCAGGCCGCTTCTCCAGAGGCCCTCGCTCCTTCTGACCGGTTATACCAAAGATTTTGCGCACAAGCGGATTCAGGTTTTCGGCAAAACCGAGATGGACTACCTCGACAGCCTTTCCGATAAACCCGCAAAAAA
>DAOWNU010000403.1 GCA_030642425.1 bacterium
GAACGAGAAAAATGAAGAAAAAAGTGTAAATCGGGAGCTAAAATGAATAGTTCATGAGTAAAAGATAGAAATATAAATTGAAAAAAGCTATAAAATAACCGAAATTGAAAGTTAAACCCTTTTTCAGCAATCTCCATTTGGCATTTGGATTTTGGCATTTGACATTTTCTCCATAGACACATAAAGAGTTTTGTTGTCAATTGATAGATTAACAAAACAACTTTTTTGCACAGAAGCCAAAACTGGGAGCCCCGCGAGAGGCTCCCATAGAAACCGATTAGGGGGGCGGATCATTGTCTATTCGCCGCAGGAATCGAGCCCTTTCTGCGCATCGGCGGAGCCTTCGGCATTGCCGGTCGCTTCACAGGCAACCTTCAGAACCGCCCAGGGGGCGCACCATTCGGAGAAATTTTTTGTAACCTTCTCCAACTCGGTTATCGCCTCTTCGTATTTTTTATCTTCCATATTCTGAAGCGCTTTCGCAACCGATTCCGCGGCGCTGCCCTTCTTCGTGTCTCCCGCACGCTTGAGACTAATTGCAAACTGAACCCATCCCAAAAGGTTCTGCGGGTCGTTCTTGACCAGTATCTCGCCCTTGTCGGCGGATTCCTGGAATTTATCGGCCTTATAAAGAGTAACGGTCAGATTATACAGGGCGTCGGTGTTGTTCGGGTCCAATTCGATAACCCTCTCGAAATAGACGGCGGCCTCTTCGTAATTGTCGAAAGCGCTGAAAAGAAGGGCGCCGTGGTCGAAAAGAATATCCGTGTTATCGGGGAATTTTTCCTCCGCCTCGACAAGAATTGTTAGGGCCTCGTCTTCTCTGCCGTCCGAAAGAAGAATTCTTTGCAGCAAAAGATAGACCTCGACATCCGGTTCGCCCTCCTCCTTGATTTTCGTCAGTATCTCGATTGCCCGTTCTTTCTCACCCTCATTGAAAGAGTTCACCGCGACCTGTTTTGCAAAAAGCAGATTGAGCGGTTCGAGTTCATACGCTTTCAAGTATGACCCGGCGGTTTTTTCCTTGTCGCCCGACTGCTCATACAAATACGCCAGGTTCTTCCAGCCGTCTGCGTATTCCGGGTCTATTTTCACCGCGGTTTCCGTATTGCTAATGGCCTTCTCCCATTTCTCGTCCTCGCCGTATTTCAGGCCCTTGTTGAAATACTCCGCCCGCTTGTCCAGTCGCCACGCGCGGATATCTTTTGCGGCCACGCTGTCGAGTTCCAGAACGGTATCGAAAGCTCTGTTCATTTCGTCGAGGCTGTCCATCTCGGCGTAAAGTTTGCCCATCGTGAGGAATACCGCCGGATTTGTCGGCTCTTTTTCCGCGGCTGTCCGCAATTGTTCGAGCGCCGCGGGGTAATTTTTTTGTTGAATATACACTTTGGCGGAAGTCATCTCCGCGCTCTGACATGCGAGAAATGCAATTGCCGCAAGGACGAGTGTGAATAAAGCTAAGCGGAATTTCATCGGGTCTCCTTTATTTTCAGAAAAAAAATTTGCCTGAACGGTCCAATCAAAAGACGGAACTTTTTGAAAAATAAAGTTTTCGCCCAAATATGCAAGGTTTTTTTGTCGAAATTGTTCATTTTCCACGACAAATATAGAGTGCGAACTATTTTTATTTTTCTCGTGCAGCTATAATCGACATTGAGTTTTATAACTATTTATCTATTTCATTTGCAATCTCTTGAAAAACCACTTGACTTGTTGTAAAACGTGGATTAAAATTAGATATTAGGAATCGAGCGATTCATGTTTATCGAATCCGCACAATTAATCGGGAGTTAGCAATATGAAAATGCGCCTATTCTGTGTAATTAGTCTTGTTCTTGTGTTTGCAATTGGGACGTTCGCTGCACAGGGTCTAAAATATGTCGGCCTTCTTAAAGGCTCGCTTTCGGGCGATAGATTCGGCACGAATGTCGTATCTGCCGGAGATATAAACGGCGACGGATACAACGATTTTCTCGTTGGCGCGCCGGGGAGTTATCAGGCCGCAAATTATTCGGGCAAGGTCTATATCTATCTCGGCGGCTCCGATCCGACCGAACCCGCCCTCGTTCTCGCGGGTGAAAAGCCCGGCGACAGATTCGGGTCGAGCGTGACGGCTTGCGGCGACCTTAACGGCGACGGTTTCGGCGATTTTGCAATCGGTGCGGATAAATCCGACGAGGGCGGAACCGATGCCGGAAAAGTTTATATCTATTACGGCGGCAAGGAACTGGACAACACGCCCGATATTACGCTGGTCGGGGAACGCGCGAACGACTGGTTTGGAACCGCGCTCGCCGGCGGGAGCGATCTTAACGGCGACCAAATCCCGGATATTGTTGTGGGAGCGTGTTACGGCGGGTCGAATTATACGGGTGTTGTTTATGTTTTCCTCGGTGGGTCGAGTATCACGCGTCCGGCGGTGAAAATCGACGGTGAGACGTCCGGGGACAGCTTTGGTGAAAGGCTGACGATTTTGGGCGATCTCGACGGCGACGGTCTTGCGGAATTTGCGGCAAGCTCATATTATCACGCGAGCGATGGGAATAAAAATGCGGGGCGCGTCTATATTTATCGCGGCGGTTCCGTAATTAGCCGGGAAGCCTGGCACACGCTCAGCGGGCCGCGCCCTCAGGC
>DAOWNU010000033.1 GCA_030642425.1 bacterium
GGCTGTCGACTGTTCCGCCGCATGTATCATCGGCGGCGGTGAGACAAACATCGACAGTAACATCGTGCGTCCAATCGACAGGCGGAGTCCATGTGAGGATCGGGTCGGTCCAGTCGAGTTCGGGATCGGTGATATCGTAATCGGTTCCATCGACATTAAGCACAATAGTCGCCGGATCGATAGGGCAATCGAAAGAATCCAATGAAACGAAATAGTCCATTACATTCTTGAACAACCGGGGATTCTGGTGTGTCGTGAAATCCATATCATGGTGCGGACCATTAAATAACCAGTGTTCGTCGAAGTATATCACTATATCGCCGGAGCCATAATGTCTAACACCACAAGCACAGTTCGATATTGTTCCGGACCAGCATTCGTCGAGTCCAAAACCCCATTTAATACCGTTCCCCGGAACCCAATCGACTCCGGCGTCTATGGGACTTCCCGGAACTGGATGTAACGAATCTGTTATTGCGAAGTAATGATCGTAAGATAGTCCGAAGTCTGCGAGAAGGAAGTTCTCGAGGTCTATATCGTCATCGGCTATGACCCAGCCCGATATGCTCAGGATATTCCCGCCTGAATTCACATAGTTAGTTAATACGTCTCTCTCCGATGCAGTATACATGCGCGGCCCATCGATCTTCACGTTGCCGATAACGACGACGTCGTAAGGATCGATAAGCGTCGATGTAAGGATCGTTGTTTGTGGTATTTCATCTACAGTCCATCCCCATGAAGCAAGGGATTCCGCTGCGTGGGAATAACCTATAGTTGCGCCGTCGGTTAATCTGCCGGACGCGTATCCCGGGTCTGTTAGCCAAAGAACAAGCCGGCTGGAACTACTTCCACCGCTGGCAAGGATTTGCATTATTATTTCCTGATCCTCGCACGCCGAAATCGTGTTCGGCAGCGGCTCGATAATCTCGGCGGTCAAACCGCACGGAGAAGTATAAATGAACCAGCAAGTATCCAGAATATTCGGGCCGCACCAGTCGGGGGAATCTTCCGCATATATGCAAATCTCGATAGAATCGTCGCAATCGAAATCGTAGCCCGAAAGGTCGATCGAGACTATCGAATCGCCGTCCCAGTCCACGACCGGGTCGGTGAAGTCGAAGCTGTAAATCCCAACATCGATAGTAACAGAACCGTCGTCGAGGCCAGAGAGGTAATCGTAAAGGTTGAGGTCGAGATAATCGAACGCAGTCGCTATGATAACAGCCCCCGGTGGCGGATCGATATTCCAAACCACCGGCGGATCGAAATCGACATAGAACTCGCCGCAAACCGAATCCGGCAGCCAGACAGAATCCAGGTTCATAACGGCATTCAGGCAGGCGCTGACAGTCGCGCCGCTGGGCCACATCGTCGAGGGCACGAAAACGAGCCTCGAAACGCCGTCCCATGTGAGTTCGGAAGCCACGGTTGAATATATAATACCTTCGATTTCAACCTCGATAGTACTCTCTACGATCCCCACCGAATCGGTGATTGTCCAAACTATCGAGTCCGGATCGCAGGCGGTCCAGTCGCCGTCGGGGACGTGGACATAGGTCGCCACAGGCACACCGCACAGCGTTGTGCTGAATGTAGAATCCCCGGTGAAAACGGTATCGTAGGCGGAAGAGATGAGCGTATCGCCGGAGCAAGTGATGTAATGCTCGATACAGGATGTGTATCCGATAACCGCCCAGTTATGCGTCTCGCCGCAGGGGATTGTCAATGTCACGTGCGCGCTGTCTATCCCCGAGAAAACCAAAGCGCCGTCGAAGTAGAAATCGAACAAGGGCATGGCTGTCAGCGGCATTATCTCCCACTCGAAAAAGACATCGCCGGGAGAAACTATCGCACCTGCAGCCGGGGTTATCATGTCGATTCCGGTTATCGGGTCGTAATCTATCGTGTAGGCAACAGTATCGTATGCGATGCAACCAAGTGTATCCGTGACCTCTAAGATCAATGTTACACTTGTGTCGGCGAATAAGTAGGCCGGATTCGGCGCAGTCGCAAACTCCACGCTGTCGAGGTATTGCCAGCTATAGATGTATGGCTCGAAGCCTCCGCTTGCCGGTGGAACGCAGCCGATATCGAAGGTTGCACCGGGACATATATGGCCGTCCGGGCCGGCATGGGCCGAAAGATCGCTCACCGCTAACCACACCGTATCCTCGGCAAAACACCAGGATGAATCGTCCGTTACGACTACGCGAATGAAACTCGAAAAATCAACCCAGCCGGTCGGCGTGCAGGATAACGGATCATCGAAAGGCGCTTCCGGCCACCAGTGACAACTGTATGCGCCGCTGCCGCCGGCAATCTCGGCCCAAAAATTGATCGAATCGGGATAACACAAACCGGTGTCTGGATGCCCGATAACCGAAAGTTCGCATGGGCTAACGGTATATATCCAAGCGCTGTCGTCGATGTTCGGGCCGCACCAGTCCGGGCAGTCGGTCATGCGGGAAATGGCGAGATGAATCGTATCGCCGGGCATAAAAATCCCCAGCGGCACTTTCACACATACGACCGTATCGACGCAACCGAAAGGCCCGAAGAAGAAGCTCCCGTGGCCGACCTCGACATAGACCGAGTCCAACCCCGACAGCCGGTCGATAATACATATCTCGACCGAATCGACCGTCGTCGGTATTTCACTGCCGGGGGAAGGCGTTATGTTCACTATCTCCGGCGGGCTTCTGTCGATATAAAACTCCCAGCACACGGGGATAATCAGCGGCATGTCGTCGAGATTGACCGCGCTGTCCACGCAAACAGAAACTGTCTCGCCGTCGGCCCACATCGGGGAGGACCGGAAAACCAATGTCGAGTCGCCGTCCCAGATAAGCCCCGGATCGGTGGTCCGATACGCAATCCCATTAACGGTCATGACAATCGAACTTTCGATTATCCCGATAGAATCGATTATAAACGCGACTATCGAGTCCGGATCGCAGGCGGTCCAGTCGCCGTCGGGGACGTGGACTGCGATTGCATAAGGCTCGCCGCATTCGGGGGTATAAAAAGTATCGAGGATAGAATATACCGTTTCGGCGTAAGTAGTTACAGTCGTCTCACCGCAGGCGATATACTCTTCGAAGCATTCAGTATAGCCCGTAACTTCCCAGCCGAATGCCTCGCCGCCACAGGGGAACGGGACGGTAACGTGCGTCGAATCGATGCCGGTGAACATCGTCCCGGAAATATCAACGTCGAACAACATTGTAACTGTCGGCGGATACGGTTCCCACGAGAAATAGACATCGCCAACGGCAACGGTTTCGTGCATCGCGGGAGTAAGAAGATGAATGCTGTCCGGCGATATGTAATCCATCGAGAAATAAACTGTATCGAACGCCTCGCAGCCGAGCGAGTCCGTAACGTGCAGGACAAACCATTCGTCGTTCAAGCCAAATGCGTGCGTGGGATGCTCATCCGTATAGAGAATCGCCCCGGTAGAATCGAGCCATTCGTAAGAATACGGCTCGAATCCGCCGATTGCCGCGGGAACACATCCGAGAGCTATCGAATTATACGGGCAGATGTCCCCATCGGGACCGGCGTTTGCAACCGGGTTGGAGGCAATAATTGTTATAGTATCGCTCGCACTGCACATGAGAGAATCGTCATAAACCTCGGCAATATATACGATTGTCGATTCTATTGTCGCAGCCGGATCGGGCGAGGCCGGATCGTCGAGGCCGTCGGAGGGAGTCCATGTATATGTGTAGAAACCGCTTCCGCCGGTTGGAACGACGTTTAGATCGATAATGCCAAATCCACAGATCGCGGTGTCCGGGAAGGCATCGACAACGAGATCGCAGGGCATTATCCTAAACCACCAGCAGAAGCTCGTATCGTTGGGCGCACAATAATCGTAAGTCGGCGCGTCGAACAGGCTGTCCAGACAGATCGTTACGCTGTCGCCCTCGGTCAATGAAAGGCCATTTATACCGAGATATGCGCCGTCCCAGCTAAACGTCCAGCCGGCTGCGGGCAGGCCGTTAACGGTAACGGTAATAAAATCGAAAGAGACCGGATCGACACCGGCAGGTTCGTCGGCGATAAACACCCCTATCGAATCGGGGGCGATAAAAAGCACGCTGCCGTCCGTGGGGAGAAGCGGATCGGGCATCGGCGGCTCGATATCGACAATAAAACTGCACGGCGGCACGGAGGTGCTGCATCCGGCGTAACTGGCGACATTCTCAAGCTCGAAAATCACCGTCTCCCCGTGTGTCCACGGTGTGCCCGGAGAGAACATGATCGAGACCGAATCGCTCATGTGAGTGGTAATAACAATCTCCGGCGATATATTTGTATAAGTTATTCCGTTCACCACAGCTCTTATCGATGCCTCGCTTATAATTCCCACCGTATCGACAATCGTCCAGATTATAGATTGGTTTTCGCAGGAAGTTATCCCCCCGCAAGGCGAAGGGATCGTAACCCAGCCGTAGGGGGCGGGAATAACATTCACAGATATTGTATCGACGTCGCTGCAGCCGAGCGAATCGAGGACGGTGACGATGTATTCGGTTAGAACGGTTGGAGAAAGGAGCGGGTTCGGCTCGATGGACGAGAACCCTGCGGGGACGGACACCCATTCGTAACTATATCCCCCGCTTCCGCTTGCGGTGGGCGAACCGCCGATAGACACGGAACCGCCGACACAGATCTCGACATCCGGCCCGGCATCTGCGATAACCTCGACCGGATATACCCAGATTGTATCTATATCCAGGCAATAGGTCATGTCGATACCCACATGGACTTCGAACATAGTCGTGTCGGCCGGATAGACAACGGGATTTGGGAGATCGCTTACAAAAATTCCGCCCGGATATGCCGACCAATTATACCAGTATGTGCCGCCCGGTCCGCTGCCGGTCGGGCTTCCACCGAGTATTACACTGTCGCCGAGGCAGATAATCCGATCCTCACCGGCATCCGCAATGACGTTTTCTATCGTAACGATAACGGTATCGACATCCTCGCAGCCGAGAGAGTCGGTAACAGTAACGATACACAGAAAAGTTGTGTCATCGACATGCAGCGGGGGCGTGAATGTTGGATTGGCCGAAGTCGCTGGGCTTATATAAGCCGCAGGCTCCCAGCTATACGAAAGAGAGCCGAAACCGCCGGAACCAGTCGGACTTCCGCCGAGAACGACCCAGTCCTCCGTGCAGATACTTGTGTCGGGTCCGGCATCGGCAACCGGGTCGGAGATATAAATAGTCATATCGTCGGTGGCGACAGAGGACTCGTCGTCGGTAACGGTCAGTGTATAAGTTGTTGTCGTTGTGGGTGAAGCGACAGGATTGGCGATATTGGGATTGGAAAGGCCGGTCGATGGGCTCCACGAATAGCTGTAAGGCTCGACTCCGCCCGCAGCCGCCGGAGTTCCACCGATTGTAACTCCGGGGGCGCCGAGACAGAGATAGTAATCCGGGCCCGCGTTGGCAACGAGGGGAATATCGGCCAGAAGCCAGTATGTGCAGCACCATTCGGTGTCGTTCTCGCAGGGCATACAGCCTTCGCCGGTAATTATATCGTGGGCGACGAGACAGACCTCGATCTCCGGATCGAACAGGCCCAGCATAAATGCGCTGTCGGCGCGAATAGAGGCGTCGAACTGCCATCCACCGAATTGGTCCCCGGCGAGTATGTAGGTCAGATCAAAATCCACCGTTCGGGAGGTGGTTCCGGGCATGGGCAATCCGGGAATGAACGGGATCCCGTTGATAGTTATCTGCAGCGAAGTCAGCGTGGCCCAGAGCGCGGCCCAATCTATTGATGGGATAGATGTTAGGTCGGTCAGGATAAGATCGATAGGCGTCAGCCCCACGCCGTCGTCGAAAACCAGCGCGGAGATAACAATATGAGTTGTGTCGTCGAGCGTGTCGCCGCAGGGCGGCGAGAAGCTCACCGCGCCGTCGTGCCACTCGCGCCACGGTGGGGAAGGCGGCCAGAGTGTGGCGTCGTGATGCTCCCACCAACCGACGTGCGGCGGTTCGAGATCGACGTGAAAATCGCTCTCCGGGAAAAATCGGATAGGGCAATCGGTCATATCCAGACCCGCTGTAACGATGACATCTATCTCGTCGAGATGAGTCCATCCGGGGGCCGACGGCGTGAATGTGAGGACTCCGCCGGTTCCGGAGGGCGCCCATGTTAAATTTGGCGAGGCCGGATAGCAATGTGTCGCGCCTTCGACCTGAATGCACAGGGTGTTTGGATTAACGCCCATATATCCGGTGAACTGTATTTCTATCTGCTGATAATCGCAGGCGGACCAGCGGCCGCTATATTCGGGGCACAGGAACTCGACTTCGGGACCGGGACAGCCGCAGTCCTCCACCCAGAGACATCCCACTATCGAATCGACATATCCGCCGCCTTCGATACGGATGAGGAAGCAATCGCCCCAGCCGGAACATCCGGGAATCTCCGTTATGTCCCAGACATAAGTGTGGTTTGCGCCGTCGGCGATTGGCCCATAGCTTTGCGGGTTTGGGGAATCGCCAACCGTGATACAGAAATCGGGAACGAGTGTCGCGGTTATGGGGTCTATCGTCCCGCCGGAAGTGTTCGTAACCGTAATATCGATCTCGATAAACTCGGCAATATCGTCCACAATCTGGTCGAAAACGTCGCTAAGATCATGCGAGTCGTAGTCGAACCACATGCCGTCGCCTGCATCGCAATAATCCTCGAAATCGGAATCGTAACAGGAGAGGATATACACATGCCCGCCCCAGGCGATAATCTCGGATATCAGTGTCGATGGCGCAATCGAGCTGGCATCGTCGCACTCGTCGGAGATGAGTATGATTATCTTTTCGCAATCGAGGGCGTCCCGCCAGACAAAATTTACTATGGCCTCGTGGATAGCGTCCGCCTGCTTTTCCCATCCACCCTCGGCCTCGCTCAAATCGTCGAGAACGGCGGAGAAGGTTGCGAGGTCGGTTATAAGGTCGAAACCGTGGGGAAAGCCGAAGGTCTCGACAAAGGTCTCCAATCCGAAGGCGTAATCGAAACCCACCGAAGCAATATCATAGGCGAATCGGTCGATTTCATCGCGCAATTCCCCTATCGAACCGGCCATGCTCCCCGACGTATCGACCACGAACGCGATGTCCACACAGCCGATCTCGTGGATACATTCAACTGCGTCGTCATACCACCAGTCGTCCATCGGCGACGAGGGCCGGTAAAAAGTTACAGACCGGCCGCCATGCCCGGATGCCGTAACTTTTTCGATAGTGATGGGCTGGCTCAAAGCTGTTAGGGAAAGGACGACGATTATCGCCATTGAGAAAAACCGATAACTTTTATTCATAATCTCTCCGGATTAAAATACATATAACATTATAATAAACATATTTATTAAGGTCAATGCAAGATTATTCTGTTCCAACGCGATTTCTTTTATTCGATGCCGCCGATTATTGAAAAAAAATGTCTGTAATTGCGAGGAGTGCAGCGAGAAAGCGATTTCCATTCAAAACTTCATATCCTATTTCTCGATAACCGCCACGCGCTCATTGAAATCGCGGCGGATCCGACCGGCTTCCGTGGATTTCCGCACAATCACGAGCATCGATTCATCGGGGATAAATGATAAATCCAGATTACCGATAAATCGCCATTCCTTTTCGGCGGTCCAGTCCCCTTTTTTGCCGTTCGGCTGAAAATATGGGCGATCCGATTCCGGAAGGCGCTCGATATCGGCTGGCTGGCCGTATATTACCGGGCGAATCCCTATTTCGAGGGCGATTTTCTTGTCTATCGCGACGCCGTAAGGCTCGAATGTGAACCGCATATCGCGGCGATGCCAGCGCATGAGTTTTATCGCTTCGGTCGGCGGAAGTTCGGTGAACGATACGAATGTTGTTTTTTTTCGCGCGTGTGTTCCCGAGGCTTGGATTTGGCCATCGGAAAGGATTTTTTGGAGAGAATCGAACGCAGTTCGGCAATATGCTTCGCCGGAATTTGCCACGGCATTGTAGTATTTCGCCGAGTTTTCACCGGGGAATGGGCCGTTGAACGTGTGAGTCCAATGTGTGATATAGTTCCATTTTTCGGCGGAAAATTCGGATTCGATACCGTCGCGTTCGAGCGGCTTTATACCGCGCCTTTTCGCGGGGGAATAATCGCACGAGAAATCGCGCACAATTTCGGTGCCGGGATTTGTGTGCCGCTGAATATCGTTGAAAAAATTCCCGCCCGGGCGAACGGAGACAGGGAACAGCATATCCGCCATCTCGAATATCGCCCTGTCCCGGTCGCGCCATGCGAGTTTGGGTCGATTTATGGGATAATCGGTCTCGAAAAGAACGAAGCCGGTCCTTTCGCTCTCGAGATCGAAATCCGCAACAATACGTTCGACAACGGCCTCCGGGTCGTCCTCCCTGTAAAGCGGATGGACGACTATCTGGTTTCCGCCCACGTGACCGACCGCCCAGACCAGAAAATTCCACGGATGCGTCCCAAGCGATGACAATATTGTTATCCCATTGCCCGCGAGATATTCGACTGCGGCGACAGTGTTCGCGACCCACCGTTCCGCGCCGCGCGGGGTTTTGCTCTGTCGGGAATTGAGCACGGCTGCGAAAGGCCGCTTAAGTGGCGGCCCGAAATAGAAGGGCAGGTTTTTGTTCTGGCGGTCGTTCATGGTTTTATTAAATAAGTTAAGGTAAAGGGTAAAAGGTAATAGGTAAAAGATTCATTGCAAAATTAGCAATTATCAATTAGCAATGCAAAATTGCCCAACAACCCCGCCCCTCTGGATTCCGGGTCAAGCCCGGAATGACAGATAATAGGCACGGCGTCCCGCCGTGCATTTCCCCGACCGAGCGAGACGCTCGACCTGTTAGATAAGATTTCCGCCCACGAGAGCGAATCGTGCTGAAGGCGCGTTGAGCACGAACGCCTTCGGCGCGTGCCGATTATTTTTTATGGTCACGTTTTCTATCGTTCAGGATTCGCGAAACCCTCTGCTCCCGGATTTTGAACGCCTTGCCGATCAGGGCCTCCGACTCTTTCCCGGATTTTGCCCTTTTCCATATTTCTTCGATCTCTTCAGCCGTCAGCTTGCGTTTGTAATGCCTTTCGACTATCGGGCCGCCGGCCCATTTCCCCTTGTCCCCGGCCAAAATATCGTTGACATTGTCGAGAGACACGCCGAATTTTTTGCTGAGGCTTCTTCGCGTCGCGCCTTTTTGATATTCCACTCTCATCGCAACAATATCCCGGTCGGGCAGGTCGATAAACTCGCGGGCGAGAATAAGGTTGTCGAGCCGGGTGTTCGATTTGTCGCCGTCTTTGTGGATTATGATTGTATTCGGATGCCGATAGCCCTCGTGAAAGGTGTCATACACAAGGCGTTTGACCTGCACAGATTTTTGTTTTTCGTCGAAAAAGATATTGACAGTTATCTCGCCGGTTTTCTTGGCGAATCTGGTCAGGATTCTCGGTTCAACTCTTTTCTTTTTGGTTTTACCGCTATTCAACCAGCTTCGGACATTGCCAAAATTCGAGACCTCGTAAGAAGGCGCCTGCTCGATAGTGCGCCATATTTCTACATCCATCCTTGTGTGACGCCTATTGAGGATACTTCTCTTGATTGCCGCGAGCTCTTCCACCATTTTGCTTTTTGATTGTGTGATGTCGAATCGTTTCATTTTAGTAATTGGTGTTTGGTTTATGTTTGCTTAAACGAGATTTATTTCAGTCTGCTTATCCATTTTCAGGATTAAATCGTTATTGAAAATCGGCATCCATGAAGGAAAACCATAATCGCTATGCGAAAAATCACATAGAATCCAATTCATATTTCGCTCCACCGGTCTCCGATGGAATTTTCCATTCAACGCTCTGCGCTTATTCAAATACTAATTTAATCAATCGCCCGCCCGATGTCAAGGCGCAATTATAAACCAGCCGCAGCGCTCGTCTTATTAAACTGGCGCAACTTCTATCTTTCAGTATCATACCACAATTTGTTCACGCCTTCGCGGTCCCCGCCGGAATACATTCTTAGGACGAGAATCGGGTGTCTCAATATGAACCAATCGCCGAAACGGTCGAACTTGCGGCTCGA
>DAOWNU010000470.1 GCA_030642425.1 bacterium
ATCATGTTATGCCCATATTTGTTTCTTAATATATCACATTTGTGAGAAATGCAGCTCAGGCGTTCCGGCATCCAAGTGGATTGTTTTTAACCCAAAATCGGGGTAACAAATTTATTGTTCCAGAGTTTCTATCAGCACCCGAAGTTCGGTATTCTCGTCGCGGAGCCGGTTTATCTCCTCCTGAAGATCTTCGATTTTTGCCGCCGTGTCGTTGGATTCGCCCGTATTTTTTGCGGCGTTTCTGGCCGCTCCGAGCTGAGCCTTTGCGTCTTCGAGTTCGGTATAAAGGTCGTGATGAGAATCCAAAAGCCCGAGCCATGTCTCGGTGTCGAAAAGCCATTCGCTTTTGGGATATTTTTCCCTCAGAGTTGTGAAGTTGTCCCGCGCGTTTTCGAATTCAAGTTGAATACAGGCGATATAGCCGAGCCGGAAAAGGGCGTTGTCCGCAAGGTCGGAATTGGGATATTCGGACAGGATTGATTCATAGTTGTATTTCGCCTCTTCATAGCGCTTTTTTTTGAGATTCTCCTGCGCGACGCTGTAAGTCTCCTTTGCGCTGGACGGCGTCTCCTGTATGTGGGCGCATCCCGCCAAGAAAATGCCGGGCAGGCTGAGTATTAAAATAATATTACGCAAGGATTTCCGGGCCGCCATAACGGTTTCCCCCCTGATGTTTCAGTTTTTTCTTCAATTTACCGGCGATTTCCGCCAGTTGTCCGACAGATTTTCCGGTTTCTCCGGGAACGAGGGCGATGCTGACGCTGAAAAACGGAAAGCGTTTCAGATTTCCCTCTCTGTCGATGCTTCGGATACATCCGGCTTTGCGATGTTCCGCCGTGTAGTAATTCGGGGCGGATTCATGGACATTTCTCACTATCGTGTCGGCTATTGGCGTGGAGATGTCCGGTGGGGCGATAAAGACGAAATCGTCGCCGCCGATATGCCCCAGAAACACTTCGGGTCTTTGTCCGGCGGCATCCCTGATTATCTGCGCTATCGACAGGATTATCCGGTCGCCGTTTTGGAAACCATAGACATCGTTGTAAGCCTTGAAATTATCGATATCTATATAACCTATTGTAAAGGGCGTTCCACGTTCGAGCCTTCCCGATATTTCACCTTCGATAGCGCGGTTGCCCGGCAGGTGGGTGAGCGGGTTTATCGATATTTGGTTCCGTGTTCGGCGCAGGATAGAGCGGATTCTCGCGGCGAGTTCCCTGTGGTCTATCTCGTCTTTGACAAGATAATCGTCGGCTCCGGCGCCCTCGAGGCCCTCGATTTTGTAATCGGTATCGTCCATACATGTCAACATGATAACCGGTATCTGCGCGGTTTCAAAATTGCCCTTGAGCCTTTTGCAGACCTCGAAACCGTCCATCCCCGGCATGTTTATATCGAGCAATATCAGGTCGGGGTGTTTTTCCAGCGCCAGTTGAAGACCCAGATATGGGTCGTCGGCGATAAGCACTGTAAACTTCTCGTGCTCCAGCCGGATTTGGAGCATTTTAAGGTTGCCGATTTCGTCGTCGATAATCAATATTATTTCGTTTGCGCTCATTGCTACTCCGATAGTTTTACAGGTAATGTAAATGCGAAAACC
>DAOWNU010000423.1 GCA_030642425.1 bacterium
AAACGACTTTCGCGGAGAACTCCCTTCGACTCCGCTCAGGGAGCGAATTGCGCGAATTTGTCTGGACACCCGCCGCCTCCCTCGGTTCCGGCATCTATTTCGTCCAGGCGAGGACGGAAGATGGACAAATGACATCGAAGCGTGTAGTTTATCTTAAATAACGCCGAATCCGCCGAAGGCGGTTGAGGCCAATCGGCTCCGGCCCTGCCGGTCGGTAGCGGAATTTATCTCGTGCGAATCCAAATTGGCAATAGCGAAATGGCCGGGCATGTTGTATATTTAAAATAAAAAGAAACATAAAACAGGAGGACAAAATGAAAAAACTCATTCTAATGGCTGTTATTGCTTCGTTTGCGGTGAGCGCGTTCGGCGCGGTCGGTTGGTGCGGTATGATTTGGCCGAACTCCGGCACGGATCAGTCGGTAGGCGAGGCGATATCCGTCTATTTCCAGATATGGAAAGACGGCGTAACCGTTCCCGTCGGGCGCGGCGATTCAATTGCCGCAACACTTTATTGGAAAGATACCTGCGATGCGGTCTGGACCGAAGTCGAAATGGTTTATCTCAGCGATGTCGGCAACAACGACGAATATACCGCCGATATTCCCGCGCCGATCTCGACCGGCGCCATACATTATTTTTGCGAGGCGCTCGACTCGACAGATATGGCGACCACGACCGGCACCGACCAGAACGATGTCGCACTGAACGCAACGACGCCGGGCATATTGTATATTGTCGATGTTACAGCTATCGACGTTACGGTAACATTTCAGGTCGATATGTCGCTCGAAACCGTAACGGGCGCGGTGACTGTCGCGGGATCGTTCAACAGCTGGAGCGCCGACGCCGACACGATGACCGACCCGGATATGGACAATATCTACACGGTGGATATCCTTTTCCCGGCGGGCAGCTCACCGGGGCAGGAATATAAATTCGTCAACGGCGGAGCGTGGGAAAGTATCGGCAACCGCACGCTCTTAATCGACGATTCTTCGCCGACACAGGTTTTGCCGGTCGTATATTTCAACAATATCGACCCGGCGGATTTTACCGATATCGATGTCACGGTTCATTTCAGCGTGGACATGTCCGCCGAGACGGTTACATATCCGTATATCGCGGGCAGCGTCTATCCGCTGGTCTGGGGTTGGGAAGTCGACTGGAATGATTCGCTCATTCTTTACGACGACGGCGCACACGACGACGGCACTATGGGCGACGGTATTTACGGCGCGCTTATCGCATTCCCAACCGGGAGCTTCCGCAATGTCGAATACAAATACTCGACCGACAGCACCGACAACGAGCCGCTTCCCGCGTTCGAGAACCATGCTTTCGTTCTCGGCGATTCCGCTCATCAGATACTTCCGACCGATACTTTCGGCGTATTGGTCAATGTCGAGGACGGAAAATTGCCGGAAAAACTCGCGATCAATATCGCGCCGAACCCGTTTAATGCCGAGGTCTCGATAAGTATCGTTCTTCCCGAAAAGGCGTGGTTGACTGTTGATATTTTCGATATCGGGGGCCGACGGGCGGCGACCCTTCACGACGGTCTCGCCGACGAAGGTCGAAAAACTATTATTTGGGACGCCTCGGGGTTTCCGAGCGGAATATATCTGCTTCGCATCGACGCCCGGGAGCAGACACACAATCGGCGTTTGCTTCTGGTGAAATAGGAGAGCCGGATTGAACTGTAGAATCGCATCGATCCTTATGATTTTATGCGGGGCTGCCCTTACGGCGCTGCCGGTGGACGGCGCCGTGTCGGCCCCTTATACATCGCCGGTCATCGACGGCGTTATCGGCCCGGACTGGAACGCCGACGATCATCTGCTTTCGGACTCTTCGACCGACAGCCCCTGGGGCGGAAACGAATTGCTGGAGTTGTGGCTGACATGGGATGCGGACAATTTGTATTTAGGGATCGAATACACGGTTTCGGGCAACGGTTTGACAGTATATATCGACGCCGGTTCGGGCGGGAGTGTCAGTTTCCGCGCGGAGGACGGCTGGACGGGCGCGTGGACAAGGGATGTTACTTCGGAGCGCGACATCGAGCTTCTCATGGGTGGATGGGACGGCGGCGATTTGAATGTCTATCGGGCGGGTTCCGAAAGCTCGACCGATATTAGCGGGGATTGTCTTTCGGCGAGTGGTGGGAGCTATCATTCCGAGGTCGCGGTGCCGTGGGCGCAGGTCTTTCCGGGGGGGATACCGTTCGGCGCGGAGATAAGTATTGCGGTTCTTCTTGTCGGCGGCGATGGCTATTTCGCCGCGGACGCTATGCCGGATCAGCCCACAGTCGGCGACGGTGAAGGCCCGGACGTTCTGGAAAATTTCGAGACCGTTGTTGTCGATGCCGACAGCGACGGCGTCCCGGATTTCGAGGGGACTTATATTGGCGGA
>DAOWNU010000323.1 GCA_030642425.1 bacterium
ATCGCCGCGACGCCAATAACCCCGAGGGAATTGAAAATATTGCTTCCGAGCGTATTTCCCACCGGCAACTCGCTCTGATTTTTAATCGAGGCGACAACGCCGATTGCCAATTCCGGCAGGGATGTGCCGAGAGCGATCACTGTCAGCCCGATTATGCTCTCCGGAACGCTATAATATCTGGCGATAGCCGAACCTCCAAAGACACATGCCCAGCCGCCGAAAATAAGCAACCCCAGCCCAATTGGAATAAGGAGATAATTCAGCAATTTGTTCGATACGATCTTCCGACCATTCTCTCCGGCAAAACGTGATTTCCTTAAATCCCAGAGCAGCTTGAGATATATTGCGAAACCCAGAAGGAGCAGTAGCCCGTCGAGGAAATTGATCTCGCCGTCGGCGGCCAAAATCCAGAGCATCGCCCCGGAAGCCAGCACTGCGGGAATATCCTGTCTCAGATTGCCTTCCTCGATATTTATCGGCCGGATCAGCGCCATAACCCCGAAAATAAGGAGTATATTGCAGATATTGCTTCCTATCACGTTGCCGATAGACAGCCCGGTAGAGTCCTTCACGGCCGATATTATTCCCACCGTGAACTCCGGCAGGCTCGTGCCGAAAGCCACGACAGTCAGGCCGATCAGGATCGGTTTCAGGCCGAAAGCAAAGGCCAGTCCCGCGCCGCCACGAATAAGCGCCTCGGCTCCAAGATATAGCGCGACAAGACCGGCAAATAGGATTAAAATTTCGTTCGTCATTTCACATTTGACCGAAAATGTCCTCGACTATCATCTTTCCGCCATCACCCTTCACCGTGATCGCCCGGTTGCTCACCGAAAATTCTTCGCCGGGGACCCATTGGCCCTCGACGCCGGAATTCGTGTATTTATATTCGATATATCCGCCCTCGGGAAATGTTACGGTTAGGGTCCAAATGCCGTCGTTCGCCTCGATATCGCCGTGCGTGCCATCGTCGAACATGACAATTTTATTCGGCGTCCATTCGGCAAACTCTGTTGGAGCGCCGACTATGTAAATAGCATCGGCAACGTTCTGCGCGGAGGCGTCCACAATAAAAGTAACCTCGATATCGGGGCCTTTGCTCTGCGCCATCGCGCCACCGCCGCTGGAAGCTCCTGTCAGGATCGAACCGAATTTCGGGATTTCAACTTCAATACCGGCCTCAGCGGCGTAGCGATAAACATTGGTCAGGTGCGTCAGGAATGCCTCGTCGAAAGGGGTGTCGCCGCCGGGAGCGCCCTGATCGGAGCCATACCACCAGAACCAGTCGGAGCCTTCCGCAGCATACATGGCCTCCCACGCATTGTATTCTGCAAGTTCGGTGCCCCCCGCAGGCGCCGGAAGCACAGGATCGGGTTGGTTAATATCCCATTGCCCAAGTTCCGCGCGGACCTGTCCCAACAGATTCCAGGCGATATTCTCCTCGGTCTCGCCTATCCATGTGTCGAAATTCGCGTTAATCCAGCTTCCCGGCCAGAGCGGCTCGAGTTCGGGCATATCAATTATCGGATGCGCATCCACGCCGCGTTCCGGATTTCCGGCGATATACTCCCACGGCGTAACCGTCACAATACGGTCGAGCGCCTCGAGCTTCTCGAGTTTGCGATAGAGGGCGTGGAGAAAATCCTTCCCGTCCGCCGAAAGGCGATACCATTCCCACGCGTTCTCGCCGTCGAGAATAACAGTAACGAGGCGGTCTTCACCTTCTGCCGCAAAAGAAAGAACCTTTTGGACAAAATCCTCCGCCGCCTCCTCGCCGGTTTTCGTCTGATATTTAAAACCGATCCTGTCGGAAAGTTCTGTATCGCGGAAAAAGACCGCCAGAGCATTTTCGGGCGAAACGGTTCCCGCCGAGCGGTCTGAATCGACCCGATACGGCCTCCATAAGGGTTGATTGGGCGGCGTGGATTTGCCGAGAACGCCGTCGGCGGTCGCGATCCATCGGATACCGGCTTTCGTCAAGGCCGGAACGACCTGCTCCGAGACCGAGCCTTCGCCTGGCCACATCCCGCGCGGATCACTCCCGAAAAGCTCGTCGTAATACACGACCCCTTTGAATATCTGAGATTCGGCATCGTCGGGATAATTGAACCGGGATGGCATCGGCGTGCCCGGCTGGCAAACTCCGGCAATATTCGAGTCGTAGAGCAGCGGCAGGATCGGGTGATAATATGGTGTTGTGATTATCTCCCCGCGACCGTCATCCATGAGCTTGCGGTGCGCCGGAACGACCGCCGCCATGACCTTATACGATTCCGCGACTATTCGGTTGGCGTCGTCCTCGGTGAACACACGGCGGGCGAACCATTTTCCATCTCTCTTTTCGACCAGATCGGACAGATCGACCGTCTCGCCCGTGGTTAGTTTTACCGGGCCGTCGAGAAAATCGGGATCGAACCAGGCAAGCGGGAACCAGACCTTCAGTTGAAGCTTCTCTTCGGTCGATAATCCGCTTCTCTTGTCGCGCAATGACTGATATTCCGGGAAGCGTTCGATCATCACATCGGAGATCCCGAACGCGTTCCAGACGCCGCCGGTAAGATACTCGATGTCCCGGTCGTCGAATTTGTCCGTATCCTTCAGCAACAGGTCGATCCAGGGGTCGGTGCGCCCCTCGTATTTTGCCCAATAAGCCTTCTCGTCGATCTTATCGCCATTCACAACCACGGCGAGTCTGTCCACATAATATCGCTGAAGCTGCTGAAGCAGCACGCTCGTGAGGTTGATCGTAACGTGGATTTTGGGATAATCCTCCAGCATCGCGGCCATGTCGTAATAGTCTTTCGTGGCGTGAAGGCGCACCCACGGCCCGCGAAGATAATCCTCCGCCGGATCGGCGTAAAGCGGCTGATGCTGATGCCAGATCATTGCGAGATATATCTTTGGGCCGGAGGGGTAGTCGTCGTTTTGATTTGTCGGTCCCTGCGCCTGCGCCTCCAGCGAAACAGTCCCGTCCGCCTCGAGAACGAAGACCGAATTCAGACCGCCGTAATTGTCGTCCATTCCCGCCGGATTCGAAGGGTCCTGCTTCCAATCATCGCCATCGACAACGAATTTATATTGATGGATTCCCGGCTCGAATTCGAGAGCGATCTCCCAGATTCCATCTTCATTTTTTGTCATCGGGTTTTCCGTCTGGTTCCAACGGTTGAAACCGCCGGCTATCGAGATTTTTCCCGCGTTCGAATCGTCGTAATCGAATTTCACCATGCCATCGCCAAGCCCCACGGGCCGGGCAATCGCGCTCACCGCAAGAATCGCCGTTAAAAAG
>DAOWNU010000050.1 GCA_030642425.1 bacterium
CGAAAATCCCGCCGAAAATGAATCTTCCCATCGTAATAGATACGATTAGAAAGATAACGGCAACCGTCAGAGCCATCCCCATGGAATTGCCCAAAAGGCCCTCCGCCTTCCTTTTTTCACCGGCCCCGAGCAGCCTCGAAATGGGCATGGCGGCGCCCATAACGAAAGTGAGAAATATGGTGAACAGGAAAAACAGAACGAGCAGGCCCATGCCTCCACCGGCGAGGGCGGCGCTGGAATATCGACCGAGAAGAACGCCCTCGAACATGAGAGTCAATGTCATAAATAGAAGATCGACCACCGCGGGGGCAATGGCCCGCTTGGAATCGGAAGGCGGCGCGGACGACGGCAGCGTCCCCTCGGAAGTCTCCTGGATGAAGCGGTCTTCGAGCAACGTCTATTTTACCTTGAGAGCGTTCTGTTTGATAAATTTCTCCGTGCGTTTTCGGGCCTCGTAGTCGTCATACTGGATGGGCGGCGATTTCATAAAGTAGCTCGAAGGGCCTTCGAGAGAGCCGGAAATACCGGCTACCAGCGCCAATTTTGCGATACGCACGGCGTCGATAACAACCCCCGCGCTGTTGGGGGAATCCTCCACGGACAGACGGCATTCGAGGTTCATGGGGACATCACCGAAATGCTTGCCCTCGATTCGAAGGAAGCAGATCTTGTTATCCTTTTGCCACGCCACGAAATCGGAAGGGCCGACGTGGATATCGTCGGCGTCGATGCTCTGTCCGCGCCGCTCTATCTGGGATTTCACTGCGTTTGTTTTCGATTCTTTTTTGCTGCTGAGGCGGCTTCGTTCGAGCATGTTCAGGAAGTCCGTATTGCCGCCGGTGTTGAGCTGGTAGGTATGGTCGATGGGCATTCCCCTGTCCAGAAAGAGATTTGTGAGAACGCGATGCAGGATTGTGGCGCCCACCTGAGATTTAATATCGTCGCCGATGACCGGCAAGCCCATGCTCTCGAAACGCCCCTGCCAGTATTTCTCGCGCGAGATAAACACCGGAATACAGTTTACGAACGCGCATCCGGCATCGAGAATCTGTTCGACATACCATTTTGTTGCCTCCTCGGAGCCGACGGGTAAATAGTTCACAACAACGTCCGTCTTCGTCTCTTTTAGGATTTGGACAATATTGTCGGTCGGCCCCGGAGCCTTTTCGATTATTTCGCTCAGATATTTTCCCAAACCGTCGTGTGTCATGCCCCTGTGCACGGGGATGTCCAGTTTCGGGACGTTGGGAAAAAACCGCGTCGTGCAGTTGGGTTTTGTGAAAATCGCCTCCGCAAGGTCTTTGCCTACCTTGTTCTTGTCGATATCGAAGGCCGCCGAGAATTCGATATCCGATATCCGCAGGCCGCCGAGATTGACGTGCATCAATCCGGGAACAAGCTCATCGTCCTTAGCGCCGCTGTAATAATGAACCCCCTGAACCAGTGAACTGGCGCAGTTGCCAACACCGATAATCGCCACGCGAACTTTCTTTGCCATTTGTTTCTCCCTTATTTCAATTTAATTTTTATCTCGATCCACGCTCGCGAAGGACGGCCCTGCCGTGGAACAACCGTTTGACAGCCGTGATATTCGCCCCCACCGCGAGAATTATTATAATCAATTTTATAAAAAAATCATGCAGATAGTTATAGGATAAGGAAATCAATACGGGATTCAAAGCCCCGGTTATTATCGAAGCGGTTCCCAGCGCGATTACCCTCTCCGGGCGCTGCCAGAACCCGACCGAACAGGAAATACCGAGTCCCTCGCTGCGCGCGCGAACATAACTGACCATCACCGAACCGATCAGTGCGACGATTGCCATCACCTGAAAAAAATCCACAAAACACGCGTATGAATGACCGAGATAACCGTAAAAGCCCAGAAATACGGCGAATTCGGAATATCTGTCCAGTGTGGAATCCAGAAGCGCACCGAATTTTGTGGCCTTGCCCGATATGCGCGCAACAGCGCCATCGACGCTGTCGAATAATCCCCCTAAAAAAAGAAGAACGCCGCCGGTAAAAAGATGACCGGTCCACAGAAAAAACCCCGCCGCGCAAGCGAGCAGCAATCCGGCTATCGTGAACACCGAAGGACTAAGCCCGGTTCTAGCCAGAAGCGCGGCCACCCTGTTCACGGCTCCGATGTAACCATCGATAAATTTTCCCTGTCTGTTGTTTTCGGACAATTTTGCTCCTTAAAAAAACTAAACCTTATAAAAAAGCAATTCATCTTACGAAAGTCAAGATATTTCCTCCATAAATTTTTATGGTCATTGAATATTAAATTTATACATTCTGTGTCGATGGGGGAAAATACGGCGCAGATTATCGTAGCGAGGAATAAATGAAATATCAAAGTTCAAAATGCAAAATGACATATTAAAAATCAAAAAGCCCCCGTTAAACAAAGATTTTTTCTTGTTACTTCGCTCTGCGGTGTAACGTTTTGGGCGACGCTCCGCGTCGATGGGATGGGGGGAGAAAAGACGTTAATCATCGCAGCAAGGAATAATTTTGATTTTTGATTTGTAATTCTAATATTTGATATTTGATATATATGCTACTTTGCTACGCAAAGATTATTGTCGAGCGGGACGCTCGACCTTGTATAGGATAATTAATTGAAGACCATTAAAACTTCCCGAACCATAGTCCTTGACTCATAAGCGCGCTTATCATATAATATAAAAATGTAATTTAACGATTCAACGAAAGGTTGACATGGCGGTTCTAATTGTTGGTTCTGTGGCGCTGGATTCGGTAGCGACACCCGGCGGCAGGGTGGATAACGCCCTCGGGGGAAGCGCGACCTATTTCTCCCTCGCGGCTAAATTGTTCTCCCCGGAAGTGAACATCGTGGCAGTTGTGGGAAAGGATTTCCCCGAGCACTATCTGAAGCTTCTCCTCGGTAAAGGCATCAATCTGGACGGTCTGACCGTGAGTGAGGGGAAAACCTTCCGGTGGTCGGGCGTCTATGACGAGTCTTTCGGCGACCCGGAGACGCTGGACACCCAGCTCAACGTTTTCAAAGCATTCGCGCCCGAACTGCCGGAGCATTATTGCGGAAGCGGTTTCGTCTTCCTCGGCAATATCGACCCGAGCCTTCAGAGCAAGGTTGTCAGTCAGATTACAGCGCCGAAACTTGTCGCCGCCGACACGATGAATTTCTGGATAGAAGGCAAACCGAACGAACTAAAAGCCCTGCTGAAAGATATCGACATGCTTCTTATCAACGCTCTCGAAGTCCGCATGCTTTCCGGAGAAAGAAGCCTCCTAAAGGGCGCGCGAGCGGTTCTAAAAATGGGGCCGGAAATTCTGGTGGTCAAACGCGGCGAGCATGGAGTTATGCTCATCACCGACGAAACTCTTTTCGTTATGCCGGCCTACCCGGTCGAGGAGGTTATTGACCCGACGGGGGCGGGCGATAGTTTCGCCGGGGCGTTCATGGGCTATCTGGCCTCCCGCGGCAAGGTGGATATCGACGAATTGAAGCGCGCCGCTGTGGCGGGAACAATTGTGGCGAGTATGAATGTCGAGGGCTTCAGTGTCGAAAGGCTCGCGGGCCTAACGAAAGAGGATGTTATTCAGCGAATGGAATATTTCCGTGAAATAACCGATTTTACAGTGCCGGAGTTGTAAGTTTGAACGAGAGACCGAAACCGATTTACGGGTCGCGGGGCGATATACATGCCGGAATCGACGGCTTTATGGACTGGGCGCATGTCGAACGGGGCCTCTCAAGAAACACCATCGAGGCATACAACCACGACCTCCGCGACTTCTCCGAATACATGGAGGATAAAGGGGTTGCCGGGCTGTACGATATAACTGTAGGGCATATCGCCGGTCACCTGAGGCAGCTTACGGACATGGGACTTTCCGCGCGCTCGATAGCGCGGCGAATAAGCAGCATCAGGGGGCTGTTCAAGTATCTTATCTCGGAGGGCCTGCTGAAAAAAGACCCGACCGAGGGCCTGGAACTCCCGAAACTTCCGCATCCATTGCCGGATGTTATCTCTGTCGAACAGGTGAATTTGATTTTAGATTCTGTCGATCTTACACATCCGAAAGGACTTGGGATAAGGGACAGGGCGATTTTGGAGGCCCTTTACGGCACCGGCGCACGCGAATCGGAACTTATCGACATGACCACGCAGGATATATTCGAGGATATCGGATTTGTCCGGCTTCTCGGCAAAGGGCAAAAGGAACGCCTCGTCCCGATAAACGAAACGGCCCTACATTGGATAAGCCGTTATCGCCGCGATGTCCGCAATAAGCTGACCGGCGGACGAAGAACGCCGATACTGTTTCTCAATTATAGAGGGGGGAAGCTCAGCCGGATGGGGTTCTATAACATCGTCTGCAAATGGTGCAAAAAGGCCGGGCTTCACGAAGTCCACCCGCACACATTCAGGCACGCATTCGCCACACATCTTATCGAGGGCGGCGCGAACCTCAGAGCGGTTCAGGAAATGCTCGGACACGCCGACATAAGCTCGACCCAGATATACACGAATGTTGGTACGCGTTACCTGCACGAAGTGTATGACAAGTATCACCCGAGGGGAAGGGAAATTCCGTGAGAAATTTAACATATTCGCTTCTCTTTATTACATTATTCTCCTGCGCCGTTATGGGGCAGGGCTATCGTTCGGAGAATCTGGGCGCGCCGACCTTTACGGAAACGTTCGGATTTTTCCCCGGAGAGAAGCCGCCCAACGCGCGCGTGGAAGTCTATCTGAAAATACCTTACGGCGGTCTGCAGTTCCCAAAATGCGGGGATACTTTTCGTGCCGGATTCACCGCGGCTTTCGCGATTTACGACGGCAAAAAGATGATCGCGAAATCGGATAGGACGGACTCGGTCGAGGTCGATTCATATTCTTCCACACATTCTCCCTCCTTTGTCAGGCCGGAGCCTTATTTTCTCGACAATATCCCCGCTGGACGATATAAACTTCTCATTTCGTTGACCGACCGCGAGACCGGAGCCGGTTTTTCCCACACGGCAGAAATCGTCGTTCCCGGCTTCTCGAAAAAAGACCTGCCGGAATTTAGCTCCGTTATTCTCAATGTCGAGGAGACGGACGACCGGTCGCCGGATCGGGATTCGACCGGCGGGAACGTGGAAAGGCTCGTTTTCAAGCTCGAAATTCTCCTGCCGGACAGTATTCGTGGCTTTATTGTGAGGGGAATCGAGGCCGACGGCGTGGCGATTGTCGCAGAGACCCTGCAAATCGTCGAGGCCGGAGTCAAAATGGAACTCGACGGCGAATTGCCCCTTCCCGATAGCGATGCCGAACTCACCTTTTTCGCAGAAGTAGTTTCGGAGGGAAAAATTCTGGTCCGGACGGAAAAAGATGTGGAATTGCCGTCTGAATGGTTCGACCGAACCGCATCGTCTCCCGAAGAAGCTATCGCGCAGCTCGATCTGATCGGCTCCCGCGAAGAGATGAAGAAACTTGAAAACGCCCTCGAAAATACACCGGAAAGACTCGACAGCCTTATCGAATATTTCTGGGGAGAACGCGACCCTACTCCGGCGACGAAGATAAACGAAGTGCGGGAGGAATTCTACCGGCGCGTATTCGCCGCGAACGAGCGTTTCGGGCCTTTCACCCCCGGATGGAAAACCGACATGGGCGAGGTCTTCATTATCTACGGCGAACCGGACGAAATCGACCGGCACCCCTTCGATTCCGGCTACCGCGCTTATGAAATTTGGTATTATTTCAGCCCGCGCAAGACATTCTATTTCGAGGACACGATAGGCGACGGCACTTACCGGCTCGTAAGGCGGGAATAATATATGGTAAAGATCGACTTGAACGAACAAAACAGCGCGTGGTGAACGATGAAAAAAATAACATTAATATCTGTCTTGCTGACTGCGATAATCGCACTCACACCGGCGTCGGGACCGACCGGTCTCGCGGTGGATATCAACCAATATCGAATATCCCCCGGCGCCGACACGGGTCTGGCGGAAATAGTCTGGTCGATCAACAGGGGCTCACTTACATTCCATAAATCGGACGGTATCTGGCAGGATACGCTCCAATTTGAAATCTCCGTCAGCCGGGACGATTCGGTCTTTTATATGGACACGCTTACAAGAATTGTCGAGGTGCCCGCCGATCAGATGGTCTCCGAAAGCTATCTTCTTTTCGACAAGCATACGGTGGAGCTGCCGACCTCCGGGGTCTATGTTGTCGAAATAACCGCACACGACCTCGGTGCGCCGGATTCTTTTTCAACCCTTATAACATCCTTCCGGATGCCCGACTTCGCGGACGATTTTTCCCTCTCCAGCATCGCGTTGTTCGGGGATGTCTCGGAAGACACAACCGAAGGGATTTTTACGTTCGACGGTTTCAGGATGCTGCCAAATCCGTCGGGCGTATTCAGGGTCAGCCTGCCTATACTATATTATTACATCGAGATATATAGGGGCAAAGATTTCGCGGACAAAATAATTAGCGGATGGGAAATATCGCTCGAGTCGGGCGAGCTTATCCAGAGGGCGGAGCCGGAGACGATAGCTTCCGAAGTGAACGACCTTTATATTGTCAACGGTCTGGATATATCCACGCTTCCGCTGGGCGTCTATAAGCTCACCTTAAATATTTCGGACGACCGGCTCGACCGGACTCTGGAGGCAGCAAAAAAATTCACTATTCTCGAACCGGAAAGCCCCCTCATCCGCAAGTATTACCTGATCGGCGACAATATCGAGCAGGAATACGATTACATAGAATATTTTCTGACATCGCCGGATAAAAGGCTGTATGAGAATCTCACGGACGATGGCAGAATAGAGTTCATTAACCGCTATTGGGAGGGCCTCGACCCGACTTTGGACACACAGGAAAACGAATATCGCGTAGAAATTATCGAGCGATGGCACACGGCCAATATCGCTTTCGACCAGAGCGGCGGACTGGAACCGTCGGGATGGCGCACAGACCGCGGCAGAATATATATCAAATTCGGCAAGCCCGACGATATCGAGCGCAGCCCTATCACGATGGGCACAAACCCCTGGGAACAATGGCATTATTTTGAGTTGAAAGGCGGCGTTGTTTTCGTTTTCGCGGACAGAAAGGGGATAAACGACTGGCGACTTGTCCATTCGACATATCCGGGCGAACTTTACGATCCCGATTGGAACGAAAAGCTGTTTCGCATGCACGATATCGGCAGGCCCGGCGGCGCGGAATAATAGCAATCTGTCGCGCCTTGTAAATTACATTTAATGGTTCTGGTGCAATTTAGTTGGTTGTTTTTTCTTTCTTGTTGATTATCGTTGTTCTTTAAATCTAATTTCGCACAGAAAATGTGCGTTTTTGTATAAGTTGTTGCTCTTTAATATGTTACCGTTGTGCGCGTGGGCAAAAATGGCCGTTTTCGGCGTTCGGAAGGCCAAATTCGACGTCCGGGTCGCAATATTCGACGTCCGGGACCCAATATTCTGCGTCCGGAACGCAATATTCTGCGTCCGGAGCGCAATATTCTACGTCGGAACGCAATATTCTGCGTCCGGGACGTAATATTCTGCGTCCGGGGCCAAATATTCTGCGTCCGGAACCCAATATTTTGTGTCCGGAGCGCAAAAATCGACGTTGGTGACGCAATATTCTACGTTGGTGACTCAATATTCTACGTTGGAGCGTGATATTCTACGTTGGTGGCCCAATATTCTACGTTGGAGCGTGATATTCTACGTTGGTGGCCCAATATTCTACGTTGGAAGCTCAATATTCTACGTTGGAGAGTCATGCGCGAGACAATAAAAAATATAAATCATTTTTTAAAGGAGAGAAAATGCCAGAAAAACAAGAAATCCTTACAAAGACCATTCCCACGACGACTATCTGCCCTGGATAAACGGCGTCGATGAGTATTTGGTCATGCACGCCGGCGACCCGGAATCCAGTGGGAGGTGTGGTGGAGCACTTTCACCTTATTCCTTTGTCATTTGGGCTTTGAGCTTCATTTGGCATTTGGATTTTAGCATTTGACATTTTCTTCATAGACACTTAAAGGGTTTTGTGAACAATTGATAAATTTACAAACCAACTTTTTTGCACAGGAACCATTTACACTTCTATATAGTTCGCATTGCGGCGAGTTGTTGCCTATTTTGGCCAATAATTTTTCGACAGAACACCACGATTTATCTGTTGGTTTTTCTGATTTTTCTTGTAAATTGTGGATTAGAATGTAATTCAAGATTATCCCAAATGTGGAAGGGTCACGATATGGAATCTCAGGAAATAATCGAGGCATTCGGGCCTTATATAGAAAAAGACCCCGGCGATCCGCGTTTTGCGAGGATAGGCGCGGCATATTTGAAAATGGGCGACGCTCGCTCCGCCCTGAAAACGCTTGCCGATGGCGTTAAGGCCAATCCGAAATATATCACGGGCCAGCAGCTTCTTGCCCTGACACTGGAGCGGGCTGGATATTTCCCGCAGGCGAAAGAACGATACCGGATCATTCTTCAAATCGACCCGGCAAATACGGCCTCCATGTGGCATCTCGCGCAAATCGAATTTAAAACCGGAAAACACGAAGAGGGAATCGAGCTGCTCGAGCAAATTCTAAGAATAGACCCTTTCGACGCGATTGTGATGATGGAGATCGAGTCCAGAACCTCCGGGCCTGAAGAAATACCTCCGGTGGGACCTTCCGCAACCGAACCGAAACCCGCGCCCGGGCCGGAAGAGGAAGTCCCAGGCGAAATACCCGCAGAAAAACCCGCCGTGGAAACTTCCGAATTGGAAGAACTGCTGTCCATGGATGTCTCCGTTGTCGAAACAATAGATAAGCCGGAACCGGAAATCGAGCCTATTGCGCCGGTGGAGAAACAGGATAAGGAAAACGAGGAATTATTCGATATGGATACGGCTTCGGTGAAGCCCATCGAAGAGGAGTCCGAACTCGAAGAATCTTTGCCTTCGACCGATTTTTCCGAAGAACCGGAACCCGGGGCAAGGAGTGAAACAGAGGATATTCCGGCGCCTTTCGTAGAGAAAACCTCGAAAGAAGACGGCTTTATCGGGGGGGAAGGATTCGAGCCGCTGGTCCTCGACGACATCACAACTGCCGACAAGAACGTTTCGAAAAAGATCGACACTTTCGAGTCAACTAAAGAGGTAGGGGATTTCGGCTTCCTCGACGATTCTATCGAAGTTGAAAAAAAGCC
>DAOWNU010000165.1 GCA_030642425.1 bacterium
GACAAAACCCGCAAATACCTTTATATTCCGGCGGAGATCGCCGGAATCACTATCCTCGATGTCGGCGATCCCGACGCCCCAACACCGGTGGGCACATATCCCGCGCCGATGAGCCGCTCTTTTCTCGGCGTGGATATCGCGGGATCGACCTTATATATCGCCGCAAGCAATTATGGCGTGATTTCGCTCGACATCTCGACCCCCGGCTCGCCCGTGTATATCGATCGTTATCCCACAAGCATGACAACCGTTCTAAAAGTCGCCGTCCCGGACGGCCTGCTGTTCCTCTCTACACCGGAAGGACTTCAGGTGCTCGATGTCGGCACGGACCCGGAAGACATAAGATTTGTCAGCAGGGAGAACCGGCATTCGGACATCGAATATATCTGGGCCAGCGGCACGCGGATGATCACGTGCGCCGGGCTTTTCGGCCTCGACGGTTTCAACATGCCGGAGATGTATTCGCCGGATCACACATTCCATTACGGCGGCGGGATGCGTATAAACGGCGCATTTTATCTCTCCGATTACATCTACACCGCCGCCGCAAACAACGATCTGACGATATTCGAGTCGGCGGGGCTGTATGTCTTCCCCTCGTTTGTCGTGGAAGTTCCCCTCGGCGGCTCGGCCCTGGACGTCCAGCTCGACGGCTCATTATGCTATGTCCTGACAACCACAGGGGTTTCGCAGGTCAGCGTGTTCGATCCGACCTCTCCGATATTGATAGAGGAGGCGGTATCGGACGATCCAAAGGCTTTTCACGCGACGACACAGTATATCTATGTTTGCGACGAGGACGAGGGCTTTATCGTATTCGAGACTCTGGCCATGACCCGCTACGGCAGCGATCCGGGCGCCGCGGGATACGAATACACGGAACTCCTTCTTGCCGGAGATTACGCCTACGCCTCGGCGGGGGACGACGGCATCGTGATTTTTGACATCTCCGACCCAAGCGCGCCCTCGGAGATCGCGCAGATAGACACGCCGGACGACGCCGAGGGGATCGCGATTTACGGCGAATGGCTCTATATCGCCGCCGACCGCGACGGCGTTATCCCATACAAGATAATCGCGCCGGGGGATTCGCTCGTGGAATACGATATTTTCGACACCGGCGGCAGGGCAATCGATGTTCACGCCGAGCAGAATTATGTTTTCGTCGCGGATCGCTATGGTCTTCTCATCCTTCGCAACGAGGCGTATGGTATAGGCGAATCGCCCTCCGCGAGGCCGGAGGATATTGCGATTTCCGCATGGCCGAACCCGTTCAATTCCGCGATTAAGATAAGGGTTCAAGGGGTCGAGGGATCGAGGGTTCGAGTGGAGGTATTCAACATCAACGGGCGAACGGTTGCAAATTTGCCCGTAGGGGCGGGTTCCAAACCCGCCCGTGCGGGAACGGGAGGGTCACGGACCCTCCCCTACGAAATCACGTGGCAACCCGACGCATCCCTCGGTTCGGGTGTCTATCTCGTCCGCGCGAAAATCGAGGATGTGGAGATTACGAAACGCATCGTGTATTTGAAATGACGCCGAATCCGCCGAAGGCGGTTGAGGCCAAATATCTCCGGCATTGCCGACAAATATCTCCGGCATTGCCGGTGGTTTATTTGAAATGAAACGCGGGACGATTTAATAGTTCTTAAAAAGGCCTTGCGAATTTCTTGTTTTGTTCGTATATTTGAAATACGATTTAACTGGAGCGCATAATGACCAAAATAGCCGGAAATTGCGGAGTGAGTGTAACTCCTTGTAACATGACGGCTTATCGACGCAGAGCGTCGGGGAAGACGTCCCCACGCGGGAACTGGGGAACAAGAGAAAAATGTGTTATGAAGTATGTATATAAGGGTATTATCACGCATGTTGGCGGGATAGTACAAAGTTATGCAAAAGGAACAGGAGATGAGTATGAATAAGAAACTATTCGGCTTTGACGTTGACAAGCAATGGGATTACGAAAATGGCTTCTACCTAACGAGTCATCTTACCAGACTCCCGAAAATGCTTGCACACTATGAGCTTTATAAATCTATAATTAATTTGCCCGGTTGTATCGTTGAATGTGGAGTGTATAAAGGAGCATCCTTTATTAGGTTTGCCACCTTCAGAGAGATTCTTGAAAGCCCGTTCTCACGAAAAATTATTGGATTTGATGCATTTGGAGAATTTCCAAAACAAGATGAAAAAACGGATGCGAAGTTCATACAAGAATTTGAAGGTGCCGGTGGTTTTGGGATTTCTGTTGATGAACTAAAGGATGTTTTTACACACAAATCATTCGAAAACTATGAACTAATTAAGGGTGATATTTTAGAAACAATTCCAGAATATATTTCAGAACATCCAGAATTAAAAATTGCGTTATTACACATTGATGTTGATGTTTATAAACCATCAGTAACTATTTTAAATAATCTATATGAAAAAGTTGTGAGTGGAGGCCTGGTCGTTTTTGACGACTACGGAACTGTCGCAGGAGAAACCCAAGCTGTAGATGAATTTTTTGATGGAAAAGATGTGCAAATTGAGAAGCTTTCAATTTCACATATTCCATCGTATATAAGAAAGAAGTAACGGCATAACAATCACATGCACTCGGACAGCAAAAAGCGCCGCTCGTTCCTATCTCTGCTTTTTGCTGCCGGTGATGTGAGGCGTTAGCGATACTATGAAACGAAAGATTACACGTTCATCTATAGCTGACAAAGTCGCTGAGTATTACACCGCTCGTGCGCCGCAATACGATACAACTGCTGGCTACACTGACCCGACCGCAGAGTGCCTGCGTATTCCAATCAAGGAAAGATACAAAAAAGTATTTGCGAGTTATGAAGTGCTTGAGATTGCCTGCGGCACAGGTTATTGGACCAAGGTCATCGCTGAGACCGCCAACTCAGTTCTTGCCACGGACATAAGCCCAGAGATGATTGAAATTGCACGGGAAAGGCTATCTGGTATACAAAATGTAAAATTTCTCATGACCGACGCTTATTCATTGGATGGCGTTCCTGAAGGATTCACCGCCGCATTCGCCATTTGGTGGTGGTCTCATATACCAAAATCATGTCTTCCTGGCTTCCTGTCAGTTCTACACAGCAAGCTACAATCTGGTGCTTTCGTGCTTTTTGTCGATCAGATCCCATCTGCGTATGAAGCAAAGGGCCGACACAAAAATGAAGCAGGTGACTTTGTAGAAGAGAGGACATTGCCCGACAGAAAGAAGTACGAGATTGTGAAGAATTTTCCGACCGAGAAGGAGGCATTTGATTTGCTGAAGGACTCGGCAAAAGATATTGTCTATCGGGAATACCTTGAAGAACACGCTTGGAATTTAAACTATACCATCATTTAGGAATCGTAACAATGCGCTCCACCTGACCGCTTTTCCGTTACGCTCGAAATGACAATTAAAAGACACGGCGTCCCGCCGCGGATTTTTCCGGTGAACGCCCTTCGACAGGCTCAGGGCAAGCAGGGAACGGGCGAATTCGATTCGCCCCTACGACTGGTCGTTATCAGGCCTTTGACATTTGAGCTTTGACATTTGAGCTTTTCTTTGCAGAGGGGATTGCAAATCGACAAAAAGAATAGTATATTCAAATAACAAAATGTAATATTAAGGAGAGACCATGCGCAAAAATATCTTTTTGGCAATCTTTTTCGCGGTTGCTGTGTCCTGCGGATACGCGATAACGGAACTGACAATCAACGGCCTCGACGTGGCGATATTGAACCCGCCCGGAGATTTTTTGATAGAGGCCGATGTCTCGTCGCCGGGCCAGAACCTCGTAGTAGAGAGCTTTATCGACCTCAATAAGAACCGTGTTCCCGATCCGGTCGAACTCGAAAGTCATCTGCAGATAATCGACGGCATCCCCTCGATAGGCTGGCTCGACGACGACGATTACATCCCCGGCGACGACGATTCTCTTGCGAACGGCGAGATCGCGCACACCGCGTGGATGGACGAAGTGGCAATATTGATGGGCTCGAAAGACACGATCTGGCTTTTCTTTATCGCGACCGACTTGGGCGATTCCAGCGCCGACACCGCCCTTATGAAGGTAGTCCCCACGGAGGCCCATGTGATTCCCGAAGCGCCATACATTTACGGCCATGTGATATTTTCGGGGGACAGCGTTACTGCTATCGACCCGGCTTTCTGTGTCGTCCCGGATATTGAGAACGGCGTTGTGATGACCGACAGCACGGGGAGATTCACGATAAACGTGCCGGAAAGGGACACGACATATATGGTTCGCGGTATCCCTATCGACGGCTACCACATCGCCTCGCTCGCTATCGCGGATTTTGGCCCGGGCGACGATAGCGTGTTGGCGAATATCTATTGCGACGCGCTCCCGCAGCATATCACGGGCACGATAACCCTCGCCGGCTCGACGCCTGTGCCGGATTTTATTCTAATTCTGGGAATCAACACATTGACATACAACGTCTCCGCGACAATGGCCGACCCGGCTACCGGGCAATATATCCTTCCCGTGGAGCCGGGCACAACGAACGTCAGCTTTCTCGACAATGCCGCCGTGCCCTCCGGTTTTTCGCCCATTCCAATATATCAGAATGTGCCCGTGGGAGACACGGGGGACGTTTCCGACGTGGATTTCGATATGCAGCCGCTCGAATCGGCAATCACCGGCGTTGTGATAGATTCGTCAATTGCGGGTTATGCCGAAATTCGTAATCTGCGCGTCTATGCCGTAGGGGGAGGGGCAAGCGGCGGTTACGAGACCGTCACCGGCCCCGACGGCAGTTATCTAATTCCCGTGATGGGCACCACCGACGATACATATACTGTTCATATCGAAACCTACGGCTACGACACGACTCCGTGGGAATATCTCGACGTTGCGGTTGCGCCTTTGGATACAGTAACGGAGCAAAATTTCATGCTTGGCGAGCCGTGGATTACCAACAGCATTTCCGGTTTTGTGGAGGATGTCGACGGCGAGCCGGTAGAGGATGCCCACGTAATTATTTTCAATGAGGAACTCGCTTTTCAAGGCTCCTGGCGGCACACAATGACCGATGAATTCGGCGAGTATGAATTCAGCTATTTGCCGCCGTGGGAGGGGGGATGGTTCCTCGGGACGTTCAAGGACAGCCTCGGCGAGCAGACGCCCCGGATGATAATTATCGACGAACTTCCTTTCGACACTGTCATAACGGACGCGAATTTCTCGTTCAGCGGCTCCGGTGTATTCGAGGCCCGACCGGCTCTCGCAACAGATTTCAAATTTGGAAAAATATTCCCGAATCCTTTTAATTCGGCGACGAGTTTCGAGTTGGAATTTTCGGAAAAATCGCCCGATGTCCGGATCGCGATTTACGATTTGCTCGGAAGGCGTTTGAAAACGCTATTTCGCGGCCCGATGTCCGCC
>DAOWNU010000083.1 GCA_030642425.1 bacterium
CGATAAACCTCTGAATTGCGAGGTAAACTACGGTATCATCTATAGCGCAACCATATAGATTAAAGTCAGCAACTGGATCATAAGTATAATTCGTATCTATTGAACCTCCTGTAAAAGGGTCAATACTATACATTACTTGAAGACCGGGCAGCCAAACTAAGAACGAATCCCCCATAGCGAGGTCCCAGCAGCTTGTGCCGGGGTAGAAGTGAACCGTTGGGTGAAAAGTATGACCGGGGGCGTCAAGCCAGTCGATTAACCGGCAGCATAAAGAATCTGCGGCAAATGCAAAAGAGCAAAGCATCGTCAAAATGCCGAGAATGATTATTGCCCTCTTAAATTTCATTTTTTCCCGTGAAATGAATTTTCTGTTATAATAATGATAATAAGGAATCAGAAGTGAAAATTCAAGCAAATTTTTAAATAATCCTCAATATTATCTTGACATTTGCGGAAATGGGCTTTATTTTCTCCCTTCGGTTATGGCTATTATGCCATAAATGCTTATATATTAAGGAGGTATGCGTGGCCAAGAAGGTTGGTATTCTTACGGGCGGCGGCGATTGCCCCGGATTGAATGCGGTTATTCGCGCCGCGGTCTATTCCGGCGTTATCGAACACGACCTGGAATTTGTCGGTATAAAATACGGCTGGAGAGGGCTTTTGGAGAGAAACACCGTTCCACTCACGCTGGAGGACGTTCGAAAAATCCTCCCCGAGGGCGGCACAATACTCAGAACAAGCCGAACCAACCCGATAAAAAAGGCCGAAGATATCGACCGCGCCCTGTCGGGTTTCAAAGAATTGGGACTCGACTATCTTATCGCTATTGGCGGGGAGGACACGCTCGGCGCGGCGTATCGCCTGTGGCGGGGAGATAAAAATTTCAAGGTCGTGGGCGTCCCGAAAACAATCGACAACGATCTTTCCGGGACGGATGTTACATTCGGTTTCGACACGGCGATAAATATCGCAATGAAGGGTATCGACAGGCTCCACACGACCGCGCGAAGCCATAACCGTGTGATGGTTGTCGAGTTGATGGGGCGTCACGCCGGATGGATCGCGCTCGAGGCCGGTCTCACGGGCAGCGCCGATATTATTCTCCTGCCGGAAGTCCCATTCGATATCGAGAACGATCTTTGCGGCCCGCTGCGGAAAATGAAAGAGCGCGGGCGCGAGTATGCGATCGTTGTGGTCAGCGAGGGCGCAAAACTCGATGTCGAGCGGGATAGCGACGGCTCTTATTTTCTTCAGGAGATCGATCTCGACGAGTTCGGCCACGTGCGGCTCGGCGGGATCGGGAAAATACTCGCGGATGAGATCGAGGATCGTGTGGACTGGGAAACGCGGCACGTCGTTTTTGGGCATCTTCAACGCGGCGGCTCCCCCACGGCTTTCGACAGATTCCTGTCCACCCGCTACGGTGTCGCGGCGGCGGACGCGGTCGCCGAAGGGCTTTCGGGGGTTATGATCTCGCTTCGCGGGACGGAAGTAAAGCCTATCGAGATGACCGACGAAATCAAAGAAATAAAGACAGTGCCGGAGAATTTCCGGCGTTACGCAAGGCTTTTTACAGCGAGGAACGAATAATGAAAAAGATTTTAATAGTGTCCGCAATTGCGGTCTTGCTGAGCATGGCCTGTTCTACTATTCCGAAAGATTACAGGCCGCCGGAATATCGCAAAATAGCCGTTTTTGGCACACTGAGTGCGCCGGTCGATTACGATATCGACTCGAAGGGCGATCTCGTCGAGTCGCTGGTCGAGGGACTCGTAGAGGGTATTGTGGATGCGATTTCGGAAAATTATCCCGAATGGCGCACGACGGGCGAGCTCGCCCGTATTTGCACCCGCTGCGGCTACGACGTCTATCTTGTTGCGCCGGAAGATTATTTTGAACAGCGCAAGAATAAGGTCGATGTGGCGCATCAGAAGCGGTATGAAGACTGGGTCGATTCCGAACCATACCGGTATCGTTCGCAGATGAAATCGCTTATCGGCGAGCACATGGAGCCGGAGGCCTATATCATGTGCCGCCAGCTCGACCCGGACGACGACGAGGAGAGTTTTACTGTCGAGATGCGGCGCTGGCGCAACGACAAGATGATTTTCAGCATGAGTTACGGCTATTTTCTCAAGCATTACAACGAGTTTTTCTGCGGCGCGGATATCGAAGATCCCCAGCCAGAGGAGGCTAAGGAAATCGAGGAGGACGAGGAAGACACGGGGATAGAACCGGGCAAGGGAGATAGGATAAAATAACATACTATTTATTTCATTGTATCAACTAAGTATTAACAAAATAAAATCGGAGGAAAATATGCGTGTTGGAATTAACGGATTCGGGCGTATCGGAAGACAGGTTATGAGGATAGCATGGGGCGATTCAAAAATCGAGATCGCGCACATCAACGACATAACCGACGCGAAAACTCTGGCCCATCTTCTCAAATATGACAGCACATTCGGTGTCTGGGGACATGAAGTAAGCTCGACCGATGGCGCGATCTTTATCGACGGTAAGAAGATTACTGTTTCCGCGGAACGCGACCCAAAGAATCTTCGCTGGAAAGATGCCGGGGTCGATATCGTTCTGGAAGCCACGGGAATATTCCGCAAGAAGGAACAGGCGCAATGGCATATCGACGCCGGAGCGAAAAAAGTTCTCATCTCCGCGCCGGGAAAAAACGCTCTCGACGGCGATTTCGTGATAGGTGTGAATGCAGACGATTATCGCAAAGACACGCACCACATTATCTCGATAGGAAGCTGCACGACGAACTGCCTCGCGCCGGTTGTCAAAGTTCTGAACGACGAATTCGGCATAGTTCGCGCTTTGATGACGACAATCCACGCCTATACGAACGACCAGCGGATACTCGATCTTCCGCATAAAGACCTGCGCCGGGCGAGAACGGCGGCCCAGAATATTATCCCGACTTCGACGGGCGCGGCAAAAGCAGTCGGAATCGTTATACCGGAACTCAGGGGGAAACTCGACGGGATGGCGATACGCGTGCCGGTCGCGGACGGTTCCATTGTCGATATGACATGCGAATTGGGAAAAAACACCACCCCGGAGGAGATAAACGATCTAATGAGAGAAAAGGCTTCGGGACCGCTGAAAGGTATCCTGCAGGTCTCCGAAGACCCGATCGTCTCCAGCGACGTTGTCGGCAACCCGCACAGCAGCATTTTTTCCCCTATCGACACGCGCGTTATGGGAGGCAATTTTGTGAAAGTGCTTTCCTGGTATGACAACGAATGGGGTTTCTCGAATCGTGTGGTCGATATGATGAAAAGGATGATATAAATGTTAAATGTTAAAAAGATAGGGGTCAAGGGGTCGAGGGATCGAGTCCGGAACGACAGTAAGAGAAAATTTAAGCTGGAATTAGACATTCGACATTCGTCATTAGACATTCATTAGGATTTCGAGCTTAGGAATTAGGATTTATATTAGATTAGGATTTATATCAGATATTGAAATAAAATTTCTAAAAGTATAAAAGATGAGTTATTTTACAATGGCGAAACCCATTCTACCATAGAGGTGATTTCTATGTCGCATTTGAGAAAAAAAACTATCGACGACCTGAATTTCGAGGGGAAAAAAGTTCTGGTTAGGGTCGATTACAACGTTCCGTTATCGGACGGCGTAATCGAAGACGACCACCGAATACGTATGACCCTGCCGACAATTAAAAAGATATTGTCCGGCGGCGGCATTCCGATATTAATGTCCCATCTTGGAAGGCCAAAGGGCAAATTCGATCCCTCCCTTTCGCTTGCGCCAGTGGCAAAAAGGCTCGAGGAACTTATCGGAAAGCCCGTTACATTCATATCGGACATAGTTGGCGAAGAAGCAATGAGTATCCGCGATCACGCCGTCAAAGGGGATATCTTCCTCCTCGGGAATCTTAGATTCAACAAGGGTGAGGAAACGAACGACCCGAAATTCTCAAGACAGCTCGCGGGTCATTCCGATATTTTTATAAACGACGCATTCGGAACGAGCCACCGCACACACGCGAGCACTGTGGGTGTAACCGAATTCGTAAAAGTTTCCGCGATGGGTTATCTAATGAAGCGCGAATTGGACATTCTTATCGGCCTGCTCGAAGAGCCGAGAAGACCCTTTATTGCGATAATCGGCGGAAAAAAGGTTTCTTCGAAAATCCCGCTGCTAAAATCACTGATGGACAAATGCGATAGAATTATTGTCGGCGGCGCGATGGCCTCCACATTTTTCGGAAGTCTCGGTATCTCACAGGGTTACGGCTTTGTAGAGAGCGGCAGCTTTGATATTGCGCGGGAAATTCTGGAAAAAACAGAGAGCGTGGAGCCTTATGCGGGAAAACTTCTTCTCCCTATCGACCAGCGTGTTGCGGCTGAGCTTACTGAAACATGCCCAACAAAAGTCTATCCTTACGATCAGGTTCCGCTCGATGTCGAAGTCGGCGATATCGGCCCCGATTCGATAGCGCGCTTCAAAGAAGAACTCGATACGGCAATGACGATTATAATTAACGGGCCTGTCGGGGTTTTCGAGATCGAGCAGTTCTCGCGCGGGACGAGGGAAATACTGAAAAAGATCGCCGAGCGGGTCGATAAGGGCGCCAAGGGGATAATCGGCGGCGGCGACAGCGCGGCGGCGGCGGCGAAATTCGGTCTGGAAGACAGGATGACGCACATCTCCACCGGCGGCGGGGCGTCGCTGAAACTGCTCGAAGGCACAACTCTTCCGGCGGTCGATGCCCTTACAGACAGGTAGATGATAAAATGAGAAAACTGCTTATCGCCGGCAATTGGAAAATGTTCAAAACTTTCGATGAGGCTATCGACCTTGCGAAAAATATCGAAAAATTTGTCCGAAATGAATCGGTTGTGGATGTCGCGGTTTTTCCGCCGGCAACCTATATTCACGTTGTTTCGTCGCTGCTTAAAAACAGGTCGATCTTTGTCGGCGCACAGAATATCTATCCCGAAGAAGAAGGGGCTTTCACCGGCGAAATATCCGCAAAAATGGTCTTGACAAGCGGCGGGTCGATGACTATTTTAGGTCATTCCGAGCGGAGGAACGTTTTCGGCGAACCGAATGACTTCATCTGCAAAAAGGTAAAAAAGGCAATGGCAACGGGACTTATCCCGGTTCTTTGTATCGGCGAAAAGCTTGAAGAGCGCGAGGCCGGCGAAACAGAATCGGTTCTCATCGGGCAATTGGAAGGTTCTTTGGACGGTGTGAAAATCGATTCGCCGGACGAAATTGTGCTCGCCTACGAGCCGGTATGGGCTATCGGCACCGGAGTCAATGCGACGCCGGAACAGGCACAAGCGACACAGGCTTTTATCCGCGAATGGTTCCGGGGCCGTTACGGCCCGATGGCCGATAAAATTCGGATTCTTTATGGCGGGAGCGTAAAACCGTCGAACGCGGAAAAACTTTTGTCGCAGGCCGATATCGACGGCGCGCTTATCGGCGGCGCAAGCTTAAGTTCGGAAAGTTTTTGTGAAATAATCGCCATTGCAAAACGAATTTCAATCGAGGGAAAATGTCAGTAATATTTTCGATACTAATTCTTCTTGTAGCCATAGCGCTCGTAATCTCCATTCTGCTTCAATCCGGACGCGGCGGTGGACTTGCGGGAGCGTTCGGCGGCTCTTTTGGGGCCAGTTCGGTTTTCGGCGGACATGCCGCCGGGGATTTCCTTACAAAAGTGACCGGCGGCCTGGCTATCGCATTCGTTGTGCTGGTTATATTGATTAACGTTATGTCTTCACGCACGACTTCGACACGCCCGACGAGTATTATACCGGATGAAGCCGGCAAAGAAATGCCCGCCGCGCCTCCTTCAGGCGGAGGGATGCCTTCTACTCCCCCACCCGGCGGTGGCGGGGGGATGCCGCAGGGCGTCCCGGTTGGCGGCGAATAAGTTAGCTCTTTAGTATGTTTGAAAAAATCGCCGGGGTGGTGGAATTGGCAGACACGCATGGTTGAGGGCCATGTGAGCAACTTGCTCATGCGGGTTCAAGTCCCGCCCTCGGCAAATAAATAAAAAAGCAGGCTTTAATGTCTGCTTTTTTGTTTGGCTCATTCAGTTGGCTTTTCGGGACTTGAACATAATTCGCTACGGGACAGCGCCACATATCAAGTTCCTCTCACTTCTTCTTTCATCCCGGACTTAACCCGACCTGCAATCCGTAGGGAATCTATTGGAAAAATCAATCCAAAATTTACAATGATCAATTAGCGTTGCAAAACAAGGCGGCAATGCCGGAACTGCCGTGCTTAATTGCTAATCCCGAAGAGCCTTGTATCGAGTTACAAAATTATTTTCTTTTCCGTTCAGATTTCCCTTGACAGGATTTTTATCGTGAATTATATTTACCCCGGTTTAATGTTGGGAAAGTTTTTTAGGGGGAACCCGGGGGGATAGCACTTGAATTGAGAACAAAGGCTATGATATGAATCGTTCCAAGCTTTTCTGCCAAATACTCTTCCTTATTATAATGGTAGCTTCTTCAGGCTTCGCCAGCCGATGTTTCTGGTGGACGATCTCTTCTTCGGCGGACGTTTGGACGGTTTGCGACAGCGTCAACGGCGTAACGGTTGGACAGGTCTCTGTCGGGCCGGTTACCAATGCCGACGACGACACGATTGGCAATTACGGTTTCTGGAACGATTTCTTTGGGGATTTCACCTTATGCTTTGAAATTGTAGATACCAGCCTTATCACAATCGATACAATCTGGAACACGGATACATTAACGGTGTCTTCGACTATCACAATGGTCGCGGGCGAGCAGTTCGTAATAACGAATTGCGGGGATTGCCATATTGGCTTTGGGCTGGAGGGGGTTGGAACCGCTCCCTGTGATTGGAGCTTCGGCGCTTATAACGAATTGGACAGATGTGTTGTTCGAGCGGTATTTGATAATAATCCTGATCCACCTGTCGTCTTTAATAGAACACATGATTATATCAAGAGAAGCCTGACATGGGCAAATGAAACCAAATTTGGTCCGGACGGCTTCGATCTTGGGCTTTATGAATATTACAACCTGTGGATGAAGTTTGAGACGCCGACGAGAAGTTCATGTTACGGTGTAAATATAATAACAATACGTGTCTGGGGCAGGTCGTATCTGCCTTAAGATTGAAATGGAGAGATAATGAAAACACGGACTTTATGCATGGTTGCGCTTATTGTTATGGCCGGGATCGCTCTCGCAGTTCCCGGAAAGATGTTCTTTCAGGGGAAACTCACGGACGATTTCGGCAACGCCAGAGACGGGGCGTATTCTGTTACATTTACAATATGGGACAGCCCATTCGGGGGAACGCCGTTGTGGGAAGAAACCAGAATAATCGAATTTCACTCCGGGCTTTTTGCCGAGCAACTCGGTTTTACCGAGTCGCTCCCTGAATCGATCTTTACCGGCGATATCTTATATCTAGAAATGGCGGTCGATGGGGAAACTATCGAGTCGCGCAAGCCGCTTATTACTGTGCCCTATGCTTTCCGGGCGCAGATTGCGGACAGCGTTGTCGGCGGTTCGATAAACTACGACACTCTGATCGCTTATATCGACACTTTGCTATTAGATACACTCGGCGCGTATCTCGACACGACATTCAGCGGGTCGGTCTCGCATATAGACTCTATAAGCTA
>DAOWNU010000302.1 GCA_030642425.1 bacterium
CGGCAATCTTTTTGTTTGATGAGATTGCCACGTCGGGTTTCACCCTCCTCGCAATGACGTTGTGGTTATCGTTTTCAATCTCCCCATTCTACATTATACATTCTACATTATACATTATTTCAAATACACGCCCTTTATCGTTTTGCTATGTTTCGCCGTTTCGATTCTATATAGATATATGCCGGAGCTTAATTCGCCGCTGTCGGTTTTGCCGTCCCAGCGGAAGCGATGGACACCGGCCTCGTAATTGTCGTGCGCGATTGTGGCGACCCGCCGTCCCGCAAGATCGTAAATATCGAGCGACACATCGGTCGCTTCCGGCAGCGAAACCTTGAAAAGAACTGTGCTATTAAACGGATTCGGATAGGCCGCGAGGTCGAACTTTTTTGGCAGTTTCGGGTTTTCGCCGATCCCATCGGGATTAACAAATGTGACGCGATAGGTCGAATAGCTTTCGTCGATGGAGAATATCGTGTCTATCGGCACGAAATCGACGCCGAGCACCTTCTGCGGGATTACTTGCCATTCGCCGTCGCAGAGGAAAAATGTATCCCGCGCCGCGCCGGAGTTGTAATTTAGGTCGAATGTGTCGCCGAGCATATAGCCATCGAGCGGAACGAATGTAGTCGTCGAGATCGAATTTAATTGCGCGCTACTCAGTCCGTGGAAACCGACTATCGCCGTGGCGTTGGCGTTATCGACGAATATCTCGCCGACATCGAGTGTCCCGGCCAAAGCGATCTCCGCCGGGAAATCGTTTCGGTCGATGAAAACCGGTTCTGCGCCTTCGTGCTCGATCTGCACCGTAACCCACGATGGTGAATAGAGGTCGTAGAACTCGAAATGCCCGGATGCGTCCGGCACGGTATCGCGGATAACGGTTGCGCCGTCGAGGCCGATAAGCCGGATATTAAACTCCCCGAATGCCACCGGCGACGGGTCGAGCGTGTCGCGCACGAGGTCGCCGACAATCGCGCCATCGACTGAGATATCGCTGTAGTCGAACTCGATATCGAAATGATAAATAGAGTCGCTCCCATATGGAATATGCACAACGGTCTCGGCAGGTGTCGAGAAAAGTCCAAACGGAGCGACCGGCCTTATTATCCAACTGCTTCCCGGTATATTGAGCGAAAGGGTGCTTTCCGGTTCAGGGAACGGGTATTCGGCGTCGATGTCGTAAAATGCGATAACGACCGGAATCGAATCCGGCAGCGGGAGCAGATGGATCGTCGCGCCATCGTAAAAGCTCGAGTCGAGACCGGTTATCGAGACGTTTGCGTAGCCCTTTGTGCGGGCGATATAAGAATCGGGCAGAAGCAGGCTATCGCCGGGATATGTGAAGACTCTTCTTTCGGGATAGATAAACGGTTCCTCGGCGACCCAGCCGGTATAAGTCAGCACGATGTAATAATCGTTCGGGAGCAGTTCCGTTTCTTTAATGAAATATTTAGCGAGTATCGACGGCGGCCCCCACGGGTAATATTGCCACGCCATTTTCGATGCGACAAGGGAATCCGTCGCCTGAAGATAGTAATCGGCCTGTATTAAACTCGCTTGGAGGGAACGCATCTCACGGTTGATATATCCATGCACGCCGTCCGGGCTGCCGACAGGAATCTGTATCGGGAACTCCTGCCACTGTTCGGGATAGCTGTCGATATCGGTGCAATAGAAGCTCGTTTCCGTAACGGTCGGGACGAACCCGCCGGGGAATGTATCCGGCAATATCACAGTCCATTCGCCGTCGCAGACGTCGTGGAATGCCATGACAGAACCATCGCCCCAGGGGTGCATTGTCGGACGGGTTCTGAAGAAAAATAGGTCGGCGATATATAGATTGCCGGGGAAATCGGGCGTCTCGACGCCGGGGAAAGCACCGTGCGGAAGCCATAAAGTGTCGTCGCGGAGGTATTCCGCCGGATAGCCCTCGAGAGTGAGGAGCATTTCGCCGCTGCCACTGTTCATATATTTCGTAACGTGGTCGGGGCGATACGGCCCGCCGACGCGAAGATAGTCGTCCGGGTTCGCGATGAAGTGATGCTGATCAAACCACCAGAATGGCGTTTCAACTTGAACGAGCAACTGTTCTAAGAATATTGGCAGTTCAAGTGACATGCCGCAGTCGTATGATGGGAAATAGCTATAGACAAGGCTCGTATCCGTTATGCTATAGTAATTAACAATAAATTCAGACGGTCTCAGTAAATGCTGCCAACTGTCGGCGCTGTCCCTTTCGAACTCCATAATGAAATTATCGATCGGCACTTCCGCCGTAAGAAAAATGCTGTCGCCCGGCATCGCGGGAATATTGCCGTTGTTCTCGATTATCCTCGTGAACGCGGGTTCAGAACCGTGTTCATATTCATTAAGAATCCGAATCCGACACGAATCGGCAAAACCGGAATAAATCGGCATCGCCTGCCAGCGATTGGGAACGAAATTGCTGAAATAGCTGCTTTGGCCGTCCGGCGAGAGCATCCCGACGGAAAGCGTGTCGTCCAATGGGTCGTCGGAATCGATGTCGAGATAGAGCCAATAAACCGTATCGAGTGGAAAGAGCGTGAAATTGACCACGCAATCGCCCGAAACGAAATTCCGCATTATCGACGGCGGAGTCATGTAGCCTTCGGGAAGCCATTCGAGAATAAATTCGTAGTCGATATTATCGAAAAGAGCGATCTCGAACGTTCCATCGAAAATCGGGACACCGTAGTCGCCGCCGCGAGTAGAATGTTCGATTATTCGCAGGTTAAACGTCTCGCTTGCGACCCCGCTCAGTGCCGAAAATACCGTTCCGGCGATAAACACATCGTGCTCGCCGATGAGAAGTTCGAGCGTATCGCGAACATCCACACACGGGTTGTCGCCGCCGTAGAAACCATAGTCCTCCGGCAAAATCGTGTCCGAAGCCAAAGATATCATATAAGCGTTGTAATACGGGTCGTCAAATTCGCCGTAGACCCACACTCCCACGATAGAATCGGGTGGGAGGAGAGCTTCGGTGCAACCGTATTCGTAGTCCGAGATAATCAGCGGCAGATCGACCGCAAGCGGCGTGGTGGTCTCGTCGAACGAATAGGTAATCCACAGTGAATCGTTTTTCGCAAAAAGCGTATCGTTGAATTCGCAGACCGTATCGCCCTCATACGAATCGAACCAGAATCCTCCATATTCAACCGGTGTCATATATCCCGGTGGAAGATTATAATAACGAATCTCTCCGCCGGTGTTATTATTCCTGTTATAGGCTATCCTGACCTCGAAATGGCCGCTGTCGCAGTCGGCAAATATCGTGTCGATTTTCTCTTCTATCAACACGCCGTCAGCGATGATCGAACGATCCACGTGTATTTCGAATAATGAGTCCGAGGTAATCGGTTCGCCCTCGCCGGATTGGATGTTACCGAATATCCGCCCCGAATCCGGCACCCAGAGTGGGATATAAAAATCCACGCCGGTCAGATGGCCATCGACAAAAACG
>DAOWNU010000008.1 GCA_030642425.1 bacterium
CGGCGGAAGCCTGCCGGTAAAATCTTTCGCCTATCCGTCGGATTTCGCCGCCACCGCCTACGATTTCGGGCGAATCCCCGATATGATCGGGCTTTACGATTCCCTTTTCGGCGATTACCCATTCAGCACGGTCGGCTGTGTGGTAACACCCATGGCCGTCTGGTCGGGGATGGGTGGGATGGAGCATCAAACGCTTCCAAATATCGGCGACGGCCTTATCACGGGGAGCCGCGCATACGAGGAGGTTGTCGCTCACGAGCTGTCCCACCAATGGTTCGGGGATTGTGTCGGTATCGCGGAGTGGGCCGATTTCTGGCTCAACGAGGGGATCGCGGTCTATTCGGAAGTCCTGTGGGTCGAGCATGTCGATGGCCCGTCCGTCGCGAAAACTTACATGACCGGAATCGAAAATAGCTATCGCAATTACGCCTCCCATTACGGCGATTTCCCGATTTACGATCCGGAAGATTTTCTCTCGCCCGTGCCGTATAACAAGGCCGCCTGCTGGTGGCGCATGCTCCGGTGGATGCTCGGCGACGACGATTTTTTTGCGTTCCTGCCGTATTATTTCGACCGTTTCGCTTATAAGACTGTTGTCACGGATTCGATCCACACGGCCCTCGAGGATTTCACCGGCGACGATTGGGACTGGTATTTCGACCAATGGATTTTCGAGGAGGGCTATCCCAGATATGCTTTCTGGTATGCCTTCGAGCACGACAGCGCCGGATGGCGTCTCGATCTTAGGCTGAAACAAACTCAGGCTTCGCCCTCCTGCACGCTTTTCACCAATCCGATCCCGCTGGAAATAACGGCCGACGACTCGACCTGGGAAATAGCCGTTCCTATCGACTCGCGGCAATTCATGACGATTATTCCCCTGCCGGATTCGGCAACGAGCGTCCGTTTTGACCGCAATAACGTTATCTGCGGGGTTTTTACATACGATCCCGTTGGAGGCCTGACAGAAAAGGCTCTGCCGGGTAATTTTTCTCTGGAGGTCTATCCGAACCCGTTCAATTCCTCGGTGAAGATTTCTGTAGGGGAGGGCCTGAGACCCTCCCGCGTTGAGATATTCGACATAAACGGGCGGATTGTCGCGGAAATCAGGCGAAACCGGTCGTTGAGCGGAGCCGAAACGACTTTCGCGAAAAACTCCCTTCGACTCCGCTCAGGGAGCGAATTGTGCGAGTTCGTCTGGACGCCCGACGAAACCATCGGCAGCGGAATCTATCTCGTCCGGGCGAAAATTGGAGATTGCGAAACTTCGAGAAGAATTATATATATTAAGTAACAACCGAGTAACAGCTTAACCGAGATGGCAATCTGCGAAAACATCTTAACAAACAGGAGACAAATATGTCCCGCTGCTTAACACTTGCTTTTCTAATAATAATCGGAAACCTGACGGCGTATGATATTGCGGCGGATCGCTGGCATGTAACCGGCACAAATTGGAGTCTCAACGGCGGCTACACGGCGGTTTTGCGAACGGGCTCAACCGAGCTTTTTCAGTTCGACGGCGGGAATTACAATATCTCTATCGACGACGACCGCTGGACAACAAACGATCTTATCGCATATTTGTTCCCCGATGCTACAGATTGGACAGTGGGAGTTTTTACTGCCGACTCACATTTTGTGTTGCAAGAAGAGGCTACCGATGACGACAATATCGATGTCCGCTGGGAGACTTCGATTTTCAATAGAGATTTTAACGAGATTTTCTCTAATATCGTTATTTTGCAGAATCCCGGCGCCACACCGGTGCGGATCGCACCCTTTACATTCCTCAATCCTCAAATGATCGACTCGCTTTATCTCCGGCTGCCGGGGGATACCGGCTGGTCGATGGGCGGCGCGGGAATGCCCTTGCTAACTTATCCTATTTTGCCCACGGATTCGATCCTTATGAGATCGTTCACGGTTTCGGGAACGGAAGATATTAAGCTTTTCGTCCGTCCGGCGTGCCTGAGATATGTTTGTTTCCGCGATTTGCGCGATATTCTGGCAATCTATTCCGGCGCGGATACAATTTCCGAAAGTTCCTTTTACGATATGGCCCTCGCGTTCGAATGGGATACTTTCACAATAGCTCCCGGCGAAGTCGAGACGCTCGGCCTCGAGTTCTCCGTATTGGATTCAGCAAGCGGTATCGCCGGGATACACACTCCACAAGATTTTAGATTGCACGTCTATCCAAACCCGTTCAATTCTGCGGTTAATATAAGGGTTCGAGGGTTCGAGGATTCGAGGGTTCGAGTGGAGATTTTTGATATTAATGGGCGGATGGTAGCGGAAATGCCCGTAGGGGCGGGTTCTAAACCCGCCCGCGCGGGATGGTCGCGGACCCTCCCCTACGAAATCATCTGGCGCCCATCCGAATCAATCGGAAGCGGCGTATATCTCGTCCGCGCGAAAATTGGGGATGGTCAGACGACGACGAAAAGAATCGTATATTTAAAATGATTCGATGGTGTGAATGTTCCCTTCGACAAGCTTAGGGAACGCCCTTCGACAGGCTCCTTTCGACAAACTTAGGGCAAACAGGAATCTGCCGGTCGATGAGCCTGCCGAAACGACAGACGGGCCAACGCGGTTGGCCCCTACGATTGAAAACGATATATGTATCGTAGGGGAGCACCTGCGGTGCTCCCGCTTTTCGCATTACTGCCTATCGCCTTCCCGCGCATCGGGAGGGTCACGGACCCTCCCCTTCAATTTCTGCGAAAAAAGTTCGAACATGAACTATTTTCTCGATTAGATCGAAAATTATCCATCCAGTAACAGAGATTCTCCTTATTGCATTGTTTTTACTCCGCATCGCTTGAATATTTTGCCATATTGAATCTAATGTTTTCCGTGTTACGGGAGACATAATCCAAATTGCACGAGCTTTTCTCCAAATGGAGAACTCCTCATGTAAAATGGAAAACGACCCGTGCAAGTTGGAAAACGCCTCATGCAACATGGAAAACACCTCATGCAAATTGGAGAATATCTCATGTAAATCGGAAAATAACTCGTGCAAACTGGAGAACATCTTATACGATGTGGAAAACATCTTTTGTAGCTACTTTTTCGACAAAAACTGGAAAGAAATAGACAAGAGCTTAGCTCGACTTTGTAATCTTCTTGAATATAATGAGATTGCCACGCCTTCGGCTCGCAATGACGAAAATTGGGGATTGCGAATCGACGGAAAGAATCGTATATATAAAATGACCATAGGGGCAGGTCTTGCGCCTGCCCGTTCGTAGGACGACTATAGGGATCGCCCCTACAAAAAAAAGGAGAAACATGGGCGTTCACACATTCGATATACTTATGCTTCACGGCAGGCCCGCGGCGGGCAAATCCGAGGTTATCGACTATCTCAAAAGAACACCGGACTATCGGCGGGTCAAAAGATTCCATATCGACCGGTTCGAGGAGATCGACGATTTCCCGATGCTCTGGACGTGGTTCGAGGAGGACGATATTCTCGAGAAGATGGGCAAACCACGGCTTCACACAACCTCCGACGGATTTTTCAAAGAGGTTCACATGTGGGACCTCCTTATCAAGCGGATAAATATCGAATACGGCAAGCGATTGAGAGATATCGAGGGCTATCACGATTTCTACACGACTGTTATCGAGTTTTCGCGCGGCTCGGAGCACGGCGGATATAAATATGCATATCGTCATCTGAGCGAAGAGATACTTCGCCGCGCCGCGATAATGTATATCGATGTCAGCTACGACGAATCTCTCCGAAAAAACCGCAAAAGGTTCAACCCGGACAGGCCGGACAGCATTCTCGAGCACGGCCTCAACGACGCGAAGATGAAAGCGTTGTATCATAAGGTGGACTGGGACGGGTTCGCGTCCGAGAACCCCGATTTTGTCGAAGTCGAGGGAATTCGCGTGCCCTATGTCGTTTTCGAGAACGAGGACGATGTAACTTCGGGCAGGGGCGATGCGCTCGGAAACCGGCTGGAGAAATGCTTGAAACGGCTCTGGGGCAACTATCGAAGAAGGTAATGGGTAAAAGGTAAAAGGTAATAGGAGATTGTTGAAAAACGATAAATTCGAGTGTTTTTTAGCAAGAAATGTCAAATGTCAAAATCCAAATGTCAAATGAAGCTCAAATGACTTAATGTCAAATTACCCCACAACGCCCGGAAAACCACAGAGAACACAGAGGGAGGAGAGGTAAAAGTGTCCTACCCAGAGCACCACCCCTTTGGATTTCGGCTCCCAGCTTTCGCGAGGACAGGCTTCGCGGGGATGACAATATGGGGATGGGTGGGTTTTGACATTTGAGCTTTGGATTTGATTTGACATTTGAGCTTTGACATTTGGATTTTCTTCATACATTCATGGAGGCAATATGAATATCGAAACTGTGGAACTAAATTTCCCCGAAGGCGCGAATATTATTCTCGGGCAGGCGCATTTTATTAAGACGGTCGAAGACCTTTGCGAGGCGATGGTCAATTCGGTTCCGGCGCCGAAATTCGGCGTGGCGTTCTCCGAGGCTTCGGGGGACAGGCTGGTTCGACATGCCGGGACAGATCCCGAACTCGAGCGGCTCGCGGCGGAGAATCTGATGCATGTCGCCGCCGGCCATTGTTTCCTGATTATTATGCGGGATTGTTTCCCGCTGAACGTTCTCGGCGCGATAAAGCGTGTGCCGGAGGTTTGCGGGATATTCTGCGCCACCGCAAACCCGGTCGGGGTGGTGGTCGCCCGCAAAGATTCCGGGTCCGGCGCAATTATCGGGGTTTTCGACGGCGCATCGCCGGTCGGGATAGAGGACGAGACCGGAATCGAGTGGCGTAAGAAAATTGTGCGTCAATTCGGATACAAGGCCTGAATATAATAAGATAAAAAGTTAAAATCGAGTTCGGGGAGTTTTATGCCGAGAAAACCTGCTAACATTACTTACGGTGTCGATGACAAACCGCCCCTCGGCGTCTCTTTACTGCTTGGGCTGGAGCATGTATCTGTTTGCTTCATTGCGATTATACTGCCAGTCATGGTTGTTAAACAAATTATAGGTTTAGACCCGTTATCCGCCGCCGCTTTTATCAGCCTCTCGATGATCGCCGGGGGTATAACCACAATATTACAGGCAATAAAGAAAGGCCCGGTAGGTTCGGGTTATTTATGTCCTTCGGTTTGCGGCCCGTCCTATCTCTCGGCGACAATGATGGCCGCGGGTGCCGGGGGTCTCCCGTTAATTTTCGGGATGACCGCTTTTGTCGGCGTTGCCGAGGTCGCTTTCTCGCGGGTCATGCGCAAACTGCGGTTTCTTTTCCCATTCAACGTTACAGGCGTCGTTGTTGCGCTTGTCGGGATTATCATAATCCCAATGGCCGATAAAGACATATTCGGGTTTGTGCCAGAGACAGGTTCAATCGATACAAACGTGGCAATTGTGGGATTTTTAACATTCGCCATAATGGTAGCTTTAAATGTTTATGGAAAAGGGAAAATAAAACTATATAGCTTTCTTATCGGGATGTTTCTTGGATATGTTCTATCCTTCGCTTTCGGCTTGATCCCGGCCTCGGAGATTGCCAAAATTACTTCCGCAAGAATATTCTCTGTGCCATATATAAGAAACATGAGTTGGGACTTTGATTTCAACCTCGCAATCCCCTTTATTGTCGCTGCGCTGTGCTCATCGCTCAAGACTGTCGGCGATCTTGCAACATGCCAGAAAATCAACGACGCCGACTGGAAGCGGCCCGACATGGAGACGATCTCCGGCGGCATTTTCGCCGACGGACTCGGCGGAGTTATTCCGGGTTTGATAGGTGGATTCGGGCAATCGACCTCGTCGTCGAACGTGGGCCTATCGATAGCATCGGGCGCAACGAGCAGGAGGATTGCCCTTACTACCGGCATAATATTTATCGCGCTGGGATTTCTTCCGAAACTCGCGAACATCTTTATTATCATGCCTAAACCGGTTATGGGCGCGGGATTAGTTTTCGTGGTTTGTTTCATGATCGTCGCGGGTTTTCAGATTATGACTTCGCGCATGCTCGACACGCGAAAGATACTCGTCGTGGGGACTGCCATTATTTTTGGCCTTTCTGCGGATATTGTGCCGGAGATCTATGCGAATGTCCACCCGTGGATACAGCCGATATTCAGCTCTTCACTCTCGCTGGGCACGATAACCGCAATCGTTATGAACCTTATTCTCAGGATAGGCATCGCCAAACATAAAACGCTCGATTTTACAGTTGGGACGGACAATTCGGAAAAGATAATCACTTTTATGGAAAAACAGGGCGGCCTGTGGGGTATGAGAAGGGATATTTTGGACAAAGCTATTTCGGCAATGAACGAATTCGCTGAATCCGCGGATCGATTGAACCTGAGGAACAACAACATCAAAATGGACGTTAGTTTCGACGAGTTCAATCTCGATGTCGCTATCGAATACAGGGGGGATATTTTTAAGTATCCGGAAAAAGCCCCGACACGCGAAGACTTGCTCGCCGACGAAACGGCTTTCCTCGATCTCTCGCGTTATATGATCGCAAAATATTGCACGAGCATCAAGACATCGAGCGTCGGCGACAATTGCAAGGTCAAACTACATTTCGAACATTGATTGGGGGAGGGAATCCAAATATCAAAGGCAAAAATGCGACGTCATTGCAAGCGAATTCTGTCGTTTCGGCTCCGCTCAACGACTGTTATTCCTTTCCCTGAGCTTGCCGAAGGGATAATAAAAAGGCGATCACAGACACCATAAATGCGGGAGGGCGCAAGACCCTCCCCTACAGTCTCATTCTATTCATTCTGTCATTCCGGGCTTGATCCGGAATCCAGAGGGGTGGCGCGGTGGGGGGGATTTTGTATTGCTAATTGCTCATTGCTAATTTTGCATTGAATCTTTATCCTACTACTTATTACCTTTTACCTATATTACCTTACTTATGAAACATTCGAACAATAAAAACCGGCATATAATACCCCGAAACCTGAATATCGACAATTTTCGCAATTACTTTTTCTCCGATCTCGATAAAGTCGATCCGAAGCTGAAAGCGACGTTCAATAATCAGGTAACGATTTCGCTTCTTCTGATAATGATTTCCGTTACCGCGCTGAGCGCGTTCATTTTCATGCTCAGCCTTTTCTCAGATATCAGCACCTTCCTGCTTGTGAGGACACTGGGGATAATCGTTATCGGCTTCGCGATAATTCTTTTTCTCCACAAAATCCTCAAAGGGGAAAACGCCGACTACAAACTTCTGCTGATAACCGTGTGCTTTATCGCAAGCTGGGGCGTCGCCAAGGATATTTTTAATTTTGGCATCGTTTTCAACAGCTACGGCATGCTCTACATCTCGATCCTGTTTTTCGCCTTAATATTTATGCCTTTCCCGCCGAAAACTTCGCTGATGCTCGGTGCGTATTGTTCCGGTCTATATCTCGTTTTGTGGCTGCTTCTCGTTATGCCGGATAGCTTTCCGCCGTTCATAGGCCTTTTGATCGACAAATCGCACGCGGAAACGCTTGTCGCCAATATTCAATATGGCAAAAAGCAATTACCTCACTATATGTTCTACTCGGCGTGGCACATTGTCCAGTATCTTATCTACGGCGGACTCGCGTTCATTTTCCGCGCGGCCAATATGCAATCGTTCATCAAAGCATTCCTGATAGATAAGGAACTCCACTCGAAAGAGGCGGAGCTTAAAGCCGCACGGGCGCTGCTTCTGAAGCCGGAAAACCAGCATCTCGAATTCAAATCCAGCGCGCGGTGGGATTTCCGCCAGAACCGCACGAACAAGGAACTCGAGAAGATAATAGTGAAAACTATCGCCGGATTTATGAACTCCGATGGCGGGATGCTTTTTCTCGGCGTGGACGACGACGGCAATCCTGTCGGCCTCCGGCACGATTACAACTCCCTCGCAAAAAAGGACTCCGATGGCTATCAACTGTTTCTTGTCGGCCTGATCTCGATATATTTCGGCAAGGGGCTTTTCGACAATATCGAGATAACGTTCCAGAATATGGGCGAGCACGAGGTTTGTATTGTCGATGTCGAACCGGTCGCCGAGCCTGTTTTTGTTGAAAGAATGGACGGGGCGTTTTTTGTGCGAACCGGCAACAACACACAGCGTTTGAACACAAAAGAGGCCCTCGAATATATCGAGAAACATTTCTCTTGATTCTTATTCTCCCCGCGAAAACGGGACAATTGTAATATCAAGCTAATCGGGAGCACACACCCGTGGGGTTTCCTTCGGTCACAGGTGCTCCTCTTCGGATGGGTGAATTTATCCGAAATATCGTAAGTCTTTGTTATTTAATAAGATAGGACGAGGATAATCGCTGTTTGGCGGGCTAAAACGGTCGTAGGTCGGGTGAAAATGGTCATCGGGCGAGTAGATTTGACAATAGGGTGAGTGGATTTAATTGACAGGTGAGTGTATTGATGAAAATGCCGGGAGTATTTGATTGACAGGTGAGAGTATTTGCGGAAAAGTCGAGTGTATTTAGTTGTCAGACAAGTGGATTTATGAAAAGGTCGGGTGGATTTTCGTGTCGGTCGAGTGGATTTTCGATATCGACGGTGTTAAATTCGATGTTAAATGACAAAAAACACTACTCCCTACCCCACTGGATTCCGGATCAAGTCCGGAATGACAATATTGGGTGTTATGTGGCCTTTGTTATTTGAGTTTTGAGCTTCACAAACCTCAATCTAATCACTTGCAATTTTGCGCGCGGTTCTTATCTTAATCCACGAGGTGAAAAATGGAAAATGAATCCTATTTCGTAAAACTTTTAGAAATTGTTAGACGTCTTCGCGCACCCGATGGCTGCCCCTGGGACAAGGCTCAAACACACGAGTCTATCAAGCAATACCTTATCGAAGAGGCCTTCGAGGTTATTGAGGCGGTCGAGGACGGTCTCGACGAAAATCTTTGCGAGGAACTCGGCGATCTTCTTCTGCACATCGTTTTCCACGCGCAGATGGCTGCCGAAAGAGGGGCCTTCGATATCGACGATGTCACGAAAGGGATAGTCGAGAAACTGATTTCCCGTCACCCGCACGTTTTTGCCGACGGCGACGCGAAAACTTCCGCGCAGGTTCTGGTGGAATGGGAACGGATCAAGCTCGAGGAAAAGCGAAAGAAGAACGCAAATCCTTCGCTTCTGGACGGCCTGCCCATGTCCATGCCCGCGCTTCTCGTGGCCCAGAGGATGCAGGAAAAGGCCGCGAGGATCGGGTTCGATTGGCCCGACGGCGAATCTGTCTGGGAAAAGGTGCGGGAAGAATTTTCCGAACTCGAGGAGGCTATGCAATCGGGGGACGGGGAAAAAATTCAGGATGAGTTCGGCGATTTTCTTTTTGCGCTCACGAATATGGCGCGGTTTCTCGATCTCTCCAGCGAAATGGCGCTCCGGGGAACTATCGGCAAATTCAAGCGCCGGTTCTCGCATATCGAAAAGCGGGTGCGGGAAGAGGACCTCGACAACCCGACTTTGGAAGCGCTCGACATCTTCTGGGACGAGGCGAAAGAGATTGAACGGAGTTCAGAATAATGGAGAAATTATGGGAATAGCTGAAAATATCGAGAGGCTCCGCGAGGAAATCGCTCTCGAATGCGAGCGCGCCGGCAGGGATATTTACGAAATAACTCTCGTGGGCGCGAGTAAATACACCGATTCCGCCGGAATAGAAGAGGCGCACGCGGCGGGCCTGAGAGATTTTGGAGAAAACCGCGTGCAAGAAGCGCTCGTCAAGATCGAAGCGTCTCCCGATGACATAATCTGGCACATGATCGGCCATCTTCAGAGAAACAAAGTGACTTCGGTTGTGGGGAATTTCGAGTTTATCCACTCCGTCGATTCGATCCGGCTCGCCGAGAAAATCGATCAGGTTGCAAAAGACAAGGGGCTGATACAAAAAATAATGCTCGAAATAAATATCGGCGGCGAAGAGAGCAAATTCGGTGTCGAAACGGGGGAAGCCGACCCGCTGATTTCGAGTGTCGTAACTCTGGAAAACGTGCGCCTGACCGGATTTATGACCATGGCCCCCTTTGTCGAGGACGATGCGATAATTCGGGGCGTGTTTTCCGGCCTGCGGCGGCTCCGCGACCGGATCGCAGAAAAATACGGCGTCGCAATTCCCTTCCTTTCGATGGGCATGACCCACGATTGGCGAATTGCAATTCAGGAGGGCGCCACACATCTTCGGATAGGCTCGGCGATTTTTAGGGATTAGAAAATGAAAAAACCGGGCATCGGCATAATCGGTTCGGGGCGGGTTGGAAAGGCCTTCGGCGTGCATCTGGCGCGGGCCGGATGGCGTATCGCGGGCGTTCACGACATCGACCCGGAAAAGGCGGCGGAAACCGCAAGGGTAATCCCCACCGGCGTTTTCGACGACATCGGCGATCTCGCCCACCGTGCCGATATACTTTTTCTTTCCGTCCCCGACAGCGAAATCGCGCTCGTGGCGGAAAATATCGGCGAACTCGAATACGTCCGGGCCAGATTCCTGTTCCATTTCAGCGGCATTTTGCCGTCGAGGATTCTGCTTCTGGCGGGAATGGACAGGGCTGTGTATTCACTGCACCCTTTCGGGGGAATATCGCCGGACTCATCCGGGGAAAATCCCTTCGCTGGCCTTTATTTCAGCGGCGAAGGCGACAACTCCGCCCGCCCTATCGCCCTGCGTATAACAGCTTCTCTCGGGGGGAAATTTATCGAGATAGACGCGGAAAAAAAGGCGTCCTACCATCTCGCCGCGAGCCTTTTGGCAAACCATATGTTCGCGCTGCTCTCCGCCGGTGAAAGGCTGCTGCGTGAATCGGGATTGCCCGAAAAAGAAATTTCTCCGATGATTTACGAACTGGTGGGAAGCGCATTTGCAAATTACCGCAAGTTCGGCCCGAAGGGCGGGCTTACCGGCCCGATAGTCCGCGGGGACGAGCTTACAATTGCCGAGCACCTTGTCGCGGCGGAAAGGGCGGGACTCCGCGACCTGTATGAAGCGGGTCTTCGGGAACTGAGGGCGATGCTTTTCGGTGATTAAGTTCCAATCTCGATATTGTCGATAAGCCTTGTGCCGCCAATCTTCACTGCGAGTGCGATCAGGACTTCGCCGCCGCTTTCAAACTTCTCGACAGTGGATAAATCATCGGGGTTCACTATCTCGATATAATCGATTTCGAACGGGCCGGAGCCGATTATCCGGTCTTTCATCATCTCGATTACCGGTCCCGGAAACGCGTATTTTCCGGATTCTATCGCGGATTTCGCCATCCGAAGGGACTCGTGGAGAACGGGCGCGGCCCTGCGCTCTTCTGTGCTTAGATATTTGTTGCGTGAGGACATGGCCAAACCGTCCGGCTCCCGGACAATTGGCGAGACAATTATCTCCACCGGAAAATTCATATCGAGAACCATCCTGCGGATAATCGCGGCCTGCTGCGCGTCTTTCCGGCCGAAAACGGCGATATCCGGCAGGACAATATTGAAAAGCTTTGCGACAACCGTAGTAACACCGTCAAAATGGGTTGGCCTCGATTTGCCGCAGAGGTTTCTGCTCAGCTCTTTCACGCTGACTTCGGTCTGGAAACCGTCGGGATACATCTCGGTGTCCGGGGGATAAAAAATAATATCCACTCCGACCCGCTCGCACAAAGCCTCGTCTCTCTCGAAATCGCGCGGATAGCCGCTCAAATCCTCGCCCGGGGAAAACTGCGTCGGGTTGACATAGATGCTGACAATCAGGATATCGCATTTCGGGCGGGCGCATTTCATCAGCGAGAGATGACCTTCGTGCAGGAAACCCATCGTGGGCACAAGGCCGATTCGTTTGCCGGAGCGCTTTAGCTCGCGGGCAATTCCGGCCATCCCGTCTATTTTTCGGACAACTCTCACTCTATCGGTAGGATTCGGAATCGTCGGGAAAGGCCTTGTTTTTGACGTCTTTAACATATTCCCCGGCGTATTTCTCGATTATCCCGGCAAGATCGACATATTTTCTGGCAAATTTGGGTTTAAACTTGTCAAATAGGCCCAAAACGTCGTTCACAACTAATATCTGACCGTCGCAGCCGGAGCCGGCCCCAATTCCAATTGTGGGTATTTGAAGTTTTTTTGTAACCTCTTCGGCAAGCCCGGACGGAACTTTCTCCAGAACAATACTGAAAACTCCCGCCTTCTCCAGTGCAAGCGCGGCGTCGATAACGCGCTCCGCTTCGTCGGGATTTTTGCCCACAAGCTTGTATCCGCCAAATTTGTGTATCGATTGGGGGGTCATCCCGAGATGGCCCATGACCGGAATCCCCGAGTTGACAATCGTTCGAATATGCGGGATCGCGGCGCGGCCACCTTCGAGCTTGACCGCCTGCGCTCCGGCCCGGATCAGCTTTCCGGCATTCAGGACGGCGTCGCGGACCGAGGGCTGATAACTCATAAAGGGCATATCGCTGACAATCATAGCCCGCTGGACTCCACCGGCGACGGCCTTCGTGTGGTAAATGCACTGTTCGATATCGAGTGTGAGCGTCGTTTCCTCGCCATAGACAACCATGTTCATCGAATCGCCGACAAGAATAAGGTCGATTCCGGCCCGGTCGAGAAATTTCGCGGTGAAATGGTCGTAAGCGGTCAGTGAGGCGATCTGTTCGCCGCGTCCTTTAAATTCGATTATATCGTGAACGGTCAATCTTTTTGGCATTTTCACTCCCAGAGTGTAAGGTCGGGGTTGAAATACTCGGTTCCGTGGATCGGTCGCGTGATACGTTCGAAAAGTGTCAGGCAGGTTTGCCTGAGCGTGAAATCGAGTTTTTCGGTGTTGACCACGAGAAGCGGCGACTCCGAGTAATTGAAAAAGAAATGGTTATATGCCATCACCAGTCTGTCGAGGTATTCCTCGGTAATCCTTTTCTCGTAAGCCCTGCCCCGCCTTCGTATTCTGCGGAAAAGCACCTCGGTGGGGGCCTGAAGATAGATTACAAGATCGGGGCGCGGGATCTCCGTCTCGAGATGCCTCTCGACATCCTCGTAAAGCCGGAGTTCTTCCTCGGAGAGGTTTATATACGCGAAAATTTTGTCCTTCTCGAAGATATAATCCGAAACGACGATGTCGTGAAAAAGATCGAACGAATGTAGTTTTGAAAGCTGTTTGTATCTTGCGAGAAGGAAGAATATCTGGGCGGCGAATGCGTAGGAACGGGGATTTTTATAAAAATCTTTGAGAAAGGGATTTTCCTCGAAAACCTCGCCCAGAAAGCGACCGCCGAACTCCTCCGCGATATTCTCGGCGAGAGAGGTTTTGCCGACCCCGATTGGCCCTTCGATAGCTATATGGTGGTATAAGGCCATCTTTTGTCCTCTATCGTGCTGATTATTGTTCTGTCCTCATCGGGAATTCCGGAGAGCAGCTCGTGCAAAGGCTTTCCCGACAGCGGATTTACTGCCGACGGCGCAATATCGAGCAGCGGCCTCAGAAAAAAATCCCTCATATCCAGACCCTCGTGCGGGACTATCAATTCCCCGCTGCCGATTATCCTGTTTCCCCACAACGCAATATCGATATCTATCTCCCTCGGCCCCCATCGAAATCTCTCCTTGCGCCCGAGTTTCAGCTCGATCTCTTTTATTTCGGAGAGCATATCCCACGGCGACAGTTCCGTGTCGAGTGCGACTGCGGCGTTGATAAAATCCGGCTGTTCGACATAGCCATAGGCCCCGGAACAGTAAAGACCACTTGCACCGAACTCCTCGCCCAACGCCTCGAGGCTCGCGCGCGCAGAGGCAAGGTAGTCCACCCTGTCTTCGATATTCGAGCCGAGCACCAGATACGCCCGCTCGATCAAATGTCCCCCCGCGTCGTTTCAACTTCAATATAATCGAGATGACCGGGAAAAGGAGGAGTGTTTTTTCGAACTTTGATCCTCAATCCCTCCGGCTTGAATGCTTTATAAACGACATCCGCAATGGTTTCGGCGATTGTTTCCGTGAGGTGGAAAGTGTTTTTTGTAATACAATCTCCGACCACTCTATAGACTTCTTCATAGTCTATTGTGTATTTGAGGTCGTCTGTGCGAGCCGCCGCTGCCGTATCGCAGATCATTTCGACATCCACAGTAAAAAGCTTGCCGATCTCTTTCTCGGCACGCGAAACACCGTGGTAACCGTAGAATGACATATTATGTATTCTAATTATACCCATAATAATCGTAAAGGATAGGTTATTGCCCCTAATATGTCAATAAAAAACTATCCCCGGCATTGAGAAACACCGGGGATATGAAGAAAGACGGTTGTGAGCGGCTTTTATCCGGTGGACAATCTTCCGGTAATCACGATTTTCGTCGCGTGTTCGTACTCATCTAAAGAGCCGCTTGTGCTGACGAGAAGACGGAAGAAAGTATGGATCGTGTTTTCACCATCCAGCGCCATCAAGGCCAGATTAGTTATTCCCTCGTGTTCGTATGCATAAGCGGCGGCGTTGAACGGCCTGAAAACTCCGGCAACTGTGTACCATGAAGGTTCGGGTCCTACCGGATAGAGAATATCATCGTCCTCCACCTCTGTGATCCCGGGCCCCGTGAGAACGTCGCTGTCACAAACTATCAAGCCTAACGTATAAGAGGAAGGCGTTGCCGAAGGAACCCATGTTAAATTTGCAGTCCAGGGAGTTGCCGGTGGGATCGCTATATCTTCGTCGGTAATATCGAAGGCCAGATCGAGAATTGCACCGCCATTATTTTCTACTACTAACGGATCGGTTTGGC
>DAOWNU010000047.1 GCA_030642425.1 bacterium
GATAAGCCGTTGCACGCCCCGGTTAACACCGCGTAGCCGCCGGATGGTTCCGTGTGAGCTCTCGACAACCCCGCGCATCCACCGGACAGGCCGTTGCGCTCTCCGGACAACCGCGCGTCGCTATCGGATGACCCCGCGTAGTGCTCGGATGGCTTCATGTATTGCTCGGATAACCATGTGTAGCCCCCGGATAACCGCGTGCAGTGCTCGGTTAGCCGCGCGTAGGCTGTCTTTCGCCCCCCGAATCAAAACATCTTCAAAGAACAATAGAAAGAAACAATACCAATCCGGTTTTGTCAAGGGAATTGTCGGTTTTTTCGTCCGATCGCGCAATCTCCCAAATATTGCAGGTTCAAATAACGGGATCGAAGGGGCGTGGTTTCCGCGCCCTATCCCAACGGGTCGGGAAAATTATAGTTGTCAATCGTTAATCCGCCGAATCCGCCATAGGCGGTTGAGGCCGACCTCCCGTCGGCGTTGCCGACCCGACCCCTACGGGAAAATCGTCGTTTATTCCACGGCGGGCGGGCGTAAAACCCGCCCCTACGGTTATTTCGTTCATCGTTGTTAATGGTCCCTGGTTTTTCGACTAAACAGCCTCGTAATTAGTTGCGTTAGACGCGATCCTTTGAAGGTCTTTCTCAAAAGATCCGGTCGCGTATTCAAATCTGTTTCGGTGAACGGGCCATGGGGTTCGATGCTCAGATAAACACCACCCTGAAGCTCTTTGCAATATGGGCATGTATTAGCCCAATATTTCGATTTCGCTTCTTCTGAATATCTTTTTTTAATCGTCCGGGGGATCGGTTTTCCAGACGGTTTTTCCAGTGGGTATAACGAATCATAATCCCATGTGAATATGAGTATTCTCCGATTACATCGACAGCAATTAGCGATCCCATATCTATAATATCTTTTTGGCAACTCGATATTTGTTTGTTCGGCTATCTTATTTGCTTCAATTCTGAAATTTCTATATGCATCCCGGCATTTCTTGCAAGTGAATGGTTTTAAATTGTCTTCAATCGGTTTCCAAACATAGGGATTTTCGATAACCGCAGGACCTTCGAGTTCGATGAACGGTATCGAAAACCTCGATGCCTTGTTCTCGTCGATTTCGTGGGTAACCTTAATTTTGACAGCGGCGATTGGCTTACCTTTGTTCAATAAAGCGACATCGGCGATAGAACCGTCGGCAAGTCTATACGCAAAGAACACACTCTCGACTTTTTCGGACAACGGTTGTGTTGCCGGTGAACCACATATTTCGCAAAACCTTTCTATAACAGGTTGTTTGCCCGTTTCCGATTTCCATTCATACACGATCTTCTTTATAAGGTGCTTCGCCGTTTGATGGATAATTTTTTCTTGATTGCAGTTTACATCCGGTTTATGGGCAAAGCGTCTCTTTTCAATTTGGCCTTTTCTAAGAATCACCGGTTGTTTGCATGCAGGACAGAAATAGCGCTTTCCATCTTTGGCTTCGAAAGGGGAATATAAGTGGCCAAGCTTGTCGAGTGCGTATGGGACTTTTAATTCTCTCAATTATCATCCTTCGGTGTTATATCGTTGTCAGCCGTGTCTCTTCTCCGGTTTGTATTCGTTTGTCAGAGCGAACTGGCGGGTCGGGCTACGGAAGATGGTTTCGGTCGTGGTCGTTTCGCCGCACAAATTTCTTCAAAGAACGATATGAATAAACAACGTCAATCCGGTTTTGTCAAGCGATTTGTCGGTTTTTTCGTCCGGTCGCGCAATCGCCCGAATAACGCAGGTTCAAAGAACGGGATCGTAAAAAGATAGGGATCGAGGGTTCGAGGGTCGCCCCCACCCATCACCCCGTGGATTCCGGCATTCGCCGGAATGACATTGTTATCGTGTCGTAGGGGTTTGCCGGTGGCAAACCCGTCCGCGGTGCACGCGAATGGGCGACCCGACGGATCGCCCATACGTGAATATTATCGTTTTCAATCGACTAATCCGAAGAATCTGCGAAGATTTCCGACTACCGGATGAGCGTTATCCTCTGTGTGACGGCCCCATCGGAGGTTATCAACCTGCAATTGTAAATTCCGCTGGGAAGTTCGCGGCCAAGGTCGTCGAGGCCGCGCCATGTTATCTCGTGATATCCGGCTTCGACCCTATTGTCGATAAGGGTTGCCACGTGCCGCCCGAGGATGTCGGAAATATCGAGCCTGACCTCGCCCTCCGCGGGGATGCTGAACGGTATCACAGTCGCGGCGTTGAACGGGTCCGGCCGGTTCGGATGCAGGATAGCTATTTTTGGGAAACGGGAGTCGAACTCGTCGATGTCCGTGCTGTAGAGGACTACCGTGTGGGTGTCCCACTCGCCCTCGCTGAATGCGCAAACCGTTTTTACGGCGAGAACGAGAGTATATGTAACCCCGCTGTCGAGCGCGAAACCCGCCAGCGGCGAACTGAAGCTAATCAGCGAATCGTCGCAGGATAAACCCATCGAATCGAGCGTGAAGTAAAGGCTGTTCACCATCAGGCTGATGCTGTCGATTGCGCCGTCGCCCCAAGCAAAGTGGATATGGAGAACCGAATCGAGCATGTCGTAAGTCGATCCGCCGGTGGAGACGTGCCCCTCCTCGATAATATCGGACCATTCCGGCCCTTCCAGATCGACCATCCAACTGCCGTCGACCGGAACCACAAGGCCGTAGCCGAAAACGTCCTCGACGGCGTCGAGAGAGGCGATGACGAAGAAAGCGTCGGTCCATGCGCTTGCGGGAGTGAATGTCAACTGTGCTGCGGTCGCGTTGTAGGAAAGTTCTGGATCGTCGGTGGTATAAGCCACGGCGTTCACAGTAACGGCGATAGTCGAATCAACAATCCCGTCGGGGTCGAAAAGGCTCCAGATAATCGGGCCGGTCGCGCTGCAGATAAAGCCGTCGGCGCTGTGGTCGTAGTAGGCGCGCGGGCCTTCCATCACGATATAGATCACGAGGTTCGTGTCCAGCCAATTCGCCGGGCCGACATCGATATTGTCGCAGACCAACAGGTGCACGATTGCGGAATCGCCAGTCGCAATAACCTCGAAATGCACGTAGCCGGTATCGATAGTCAATAGTGTAACGAGAGTGCCGTCGATCCAAATCGTGAGGTTGTCGTAATCGACTCCGGCATACAGGTCGGCAAGGCAAATCGACATATCGAAAATGTTTATGCCGACAGTGTCGCCGCCCGCGGGAGAACAATCGCAGATAGTCGGCGCGCTAATATCTATAGTATATGACCATTCGGTATGGCTCGCCACGTCGAGAGGCGATCCGAGGCTGTCGTCCGCCGCGAGAATCCCGACATCGACTAAATACCCGTCCACGAAACCGGGCGAAACGGGGATTGTCCGGAGGCTGTCGCGGGAGCCGCTTGTCAAAGTAAACGTGTCCCCGTCGAACTCGACGAAGGCGGTAGGGATATCGATAGAGTTGCCGTCGTAGAGGTAATAGACGACGTCGGTGTCCGGGACGCTCACATAGTCGCCGTCGTCCGGCAGAACGGGATGCGCTCTGGGGCCGTGGGCGTTCATCAGATACCACCACGGATGCGGCACGTCCGGGCTTGGATTCGGGATACCGTAATCCGGGTCGTCGGTGATATTCTCGAGGTTTATTGTAACATATCCGTCGGGAATATGGCCGAGTCCCCCGCTCCATTCGGCGGGTTTCCAGAATACGGAATCCGCGGCGCCCGCTATGCCCGTGGAGATACCAATACTGACTCCGCTGGCGGCGTCGCTCCCGAGTATTGCGACACCGGCGGGATGCGTATCGATAATTAGATTGTAATCCACGCTCGCAAGCATCAGGTCGCCGAGCATATCCGCGCAAAGCACGTAATTGGCGAGAAGCGAATCTGTTTGAATTGTGCTGTCCGGCGGGAAATGTCCGTTAATTACCGGGCCGTCGAGATCGCACAGGAAGTTTCCATTTACAACAGAATCCGTCGGGCAGCCGTTTAAATCCTCCGCCCTGGTGAGCCGGAAGAAGTAATTTCGCCCGCTTACATAAGGGGCGTCTGTAAAGAAACTAAGCGTGTCGTTTCCATAAGACAGGCGCGGGTCCGAGATGTCTATCCCGATACTGTCGTCCATAGAATAGATGAAGTAGAAGAAAATTCGGGTCGTATCCACACCGACATCATCATCGGCAAGATAGATTTTTATCGGCTGCATCGAATCCGACGATACCGCGCCAAAGAAAGGCTCATAAATCTCGGCCAGAGGGCCAAGATAGTCCGAACCCTGGATAATAATGGGCATACTTGGCGAGATTGATTGGGTATCCGCCAGAACCGATATGCCCGCAATCTGAAAATAATCTGTGAACGTTGTTTCCGGCAGGGGGGATATCAGGACGCTCCAGTTTGTAAATCCGGTCTGGCCGGGGGCAAGGAGTGTCGGCACCACGTCTTTTATCTCAATTTCACCGGGAGCGAGAGTGCAATAATCCGAGCCGGAAAAGTCGATATAGGCCTGCATATCAGTAACAACTGAATCGGAATTGTTCGTTACCCCGACAACAAGATTAACGGGATTTGGGCGAAGTTCGCATCCGGCAACCGTAAGATTTCTCGGATATGCTATCGAAAGACCGTATATCCCGCCGAAACTCGCGGAGCTATCCGCGAGGCCGTAACTTGTGTGGATTGTCAAAAGTGAGTCAGGCTGAACTGTCCGCGGATTCCACCACATCATCACACCGGAGTCATAGTAAGGCTCCTCTTCGATATCTTCGCGCCAATAGACTTCGAGCAGGTCTCTCTGGTCGGCAAAAGCGATTTTGTCCGGCATCGTATTCGGCGGCGTTCCGAGAATAGCCTTGGAAACCAGCCCGAGTATGTCGTCCGGCGGATCGTATTCATAGGCCGACCAGAAATCCGGAATGTCCCATCCATGAATCGGGTCGGGGAGAACCCGTGCGGTGTCGGAAAATGGAATTCCGGGTCCCCATATTTTGGCCGCATCGTTTTCGTTAATCTTAGTATCCATAAACAGGATGATCCCGATATCGTGGGGGACGCTCCCCGCATTGCGGATTATCCATTTCATTGCGACCGTGCCGCTTCCTCCGCTTTCCTGCGGCTGAAGAACCTGAGTAATATAGATCGAATCGTTTCCGAACGGATCGTCTTCGATAAACCACTCCGTAATTACCCATTTGTTAATATAATCCACGTGCGAGCCGCTGAGTTGGTGATGCGCTAAATAGACCGCACTATCCATATTCATCGTCCAAAGAAGGCCGCTGGCAGTATAGATGGTGCTGTCGATATAGAACCCGATATAAGCCCCGGCGGGACTTGCAGATGAATAATTAGTGTTTAGAAGAAACCTTATCTCCGGATGCTCCGGCGGTGAAGGCGGCACACCGATACTGAACATCCCGACATTGTCGGCCCCAACACCGATATGTCCCTCATCGCTTTCGATAAATGCTGTAGAAAAAGCGCTGCCCGCGAGGAAAAGACAGATTAAAAAAATTGCACTTCTCATGATACCTCCTGATAATTCTCAGTTATGTTTTTTATCTTATTCAATAGAATATTTATTTCATGGACAGGATTAAATCAACCCTGTTTTGTATTTACCAAAATTCGGATAAATGCCGGGCGCGTTTTGTCGTTTTTTATCATGATTATCTCCTCGAATCTCCGTATCTGCGCGCCCGCCGGGATTTTTAGTGTTATCGGGAATGGGCTTCCGCCCTCTTCCTCGCCCGGAATAACGATCTCTTCGGGATACGTTATCCAGTCGGGATTAGCGAGCCGAGGAAAACCCGGCGTTCCGAGAATTGTAAGCTGTGCCACGGGCGATTCCGGGTCGAGGCGGCTCACCTCGTAAAGCCCCGAGCTCGCCTTGCCGTGGAAAAGCTGAACAACCAGCGTGTTTTCCTGTCCGGGCAGGACATCGACAAATCTCGGCCTGCTTGGCACCGTTACTATCTCGTCCTTCGCGCAGGCGGGGATAACGCCATCCAGCGATTCGGTCTCGATGCGGAACAATAAATATGCTCCCACCTGTATCTGGGTGCCCTTGCCCTCCACCGGAACCGGACTGATCGGTATTCCCAGAAGCCAGTGATGATTATAAAGGCCATCCTCGGCCGGTATATCCATCCACATCCCGATATCGCCCTCGAATCCGGCTTCGATAGAAATCGTGTCCAAATCCAGTGTGAACCAGGAGGCGTCCGGGAAATCGTAATAACCCGTGGCCTGACTGCCGCCCTCGCCGGCGGGTTCGGCGCTGATAGTATAGGTTATATTTTTCTCGACGGGACCTATCGTGATATTTTGGCCGCGCCGGGACTCGAAATCGTAGGTCTCGCCGACAGGCGCTTCCTGAAGAAGAATGGTGCCGGGCCTTATTTTTATACCTGCGCTGAAAGCGGCACCGATAATAAATATAAGGATAATGAGCAAGACTTTTTTATCATTCATAAGATTGCCTCCGATAATTCAGAAAAACGGAAAACATTTATAATAATTTATTAGTATTATAAATCAAATGCAAGACAATTCCCAAAAAGCGGGAAAATAACTTCAAGAGGGGTTTGAAAAAGTTGGGGCGTCGAATGCGTTGCCCGAAAAGCGGGAGGGTCTGAGACCCTCCCCTACGGTCATTGCGATTTGTAGTGGCGCGGTTTCCGCGCCCTCGCCAACGGGTCGGGGAACACAACTCGACCCACTATTTTTTGGCTAAACTTATCGCGTCTGTCGGGCAGACCTGAGAACATAGCCCGCAGCTCTCGCCAACACAGAATATCGGGTCTATCGTCGACTTGTTCTGCCCCTTTTCCGTCTTGCCGCCAACAGAAATCGCGGGACAGCCGAGCTTGAAACACATCCCGCATCCAATACATTTCTCCGGATCGACCTCGAACGGGATTATCTTCAATTTCTTGATATCCAACAGGATACAACGCCCCTGATTGACAATCAGCTTCGAGCCGTCGAGTTCCTTAATCTTTTTTAGGACTTCGGTCAACTGCTCGATATCGAAGGCGTCGGTGTAAAAAATGTGCTCGATACCGACAGCCTCTGCGAGTTTGCCGTAATCGAGTTTCGTCGTTTCCTCACCCATCAGCGTGATACCCGTGCCGGGGTGCTCCTGATGTCCGGTCATCGCGGTGATAGAATTGTCGAGAATGGCGGTAGTGATATTGCTTTTGTTGTATGCCGCGTTGGCCAGGCCGGTCATCCCGCTGTGGACAAACGTCGAGTCCCCGATAAATGCTATCGTGTTCTTGCCGAAATCCTTTCCGCGCGCCTTTTCCAATCCGAGGGCGTTGCCAATCGACGCGCCCATGCAGATACACGTCTCGCCGCATTCGAGCGGCGGCATTATACCGAGCGTGTAACAGCCGATATCCGTTGTGGCGGTGAACTTGAGTTTATGCGCCACGTAGAAAATCCCCCTGTGCGGGCAGCCGGGACAAAGGACCGGCGGGCGCGGAGGCAAATCGCCCGAAACTCCCACCGTCGCCGGCTCTTCTTCGGTGAAGGCCTTTCTTACTATCGTCTGCGAAAGCTCGTTGCACAAAGGAATTTTCGCCTTGCCGATACAGGGGATGCCGGCAAACACAAGCTGCTCCTCGATAAACGGCTCGTTCTCCTCGACAACCCAAACCTCGTCGACAGAATCCGCGAATTTTTTCGCCAGATCGATGGGGAAAGGGAAGCTCATGCCGAGTTTTAGGAATTTGGCCTCGGGGAACGCCTCGCGGGCATATTGGAAGCTGATGCCCGATGAGATAATCCCGATTTTCTTGCCGTCGAAAGTCCAGTCGCCGTCGATTATCCGGTTCATTCTACTGTTCTCGGCGTATTCCTTTAGATGTTTCAGCCGCTTTTCGAGCGCGACATGAAGCAGTTTCGCGTGTGCGGGGATCACGACACGGTTCTTGGGATCCGGGACATAGTTCTTTACCGGGACCTCCTCGCGCTCCTTCAACTCGACAAGGCCGAGCGAATGGCACAGGCGCGTGCTCATCCGAAGCAGAACCGGCGTGTTGAATTCTTCCGAAATTTCAATGCCCTCTTTGACATAATCCTTCGTCTCCTGGCTCGTTGTCGGTTCCAGCAGGGGTATTTTCATAAATTGCGCGTAGCGGCGGTTGTCCTGCTCGTTTTGCGAAGAGTGCATCCCGGGATCGTCGGCGGTGATAAGAACGAATCCCCCGTTCACGCCGGTGTATGCAAAGCTGAACATTGGGTCTGCGGCGACGTTCACACCCACGTGTTTCATCGCGGTGATCGTTCTCGCGCCCCCGAAAGACGCGCCCTGACCCACCTCGACAGCGACCTTCTCATTGGGCGCCCATTCGCAGTAAATGTGCTCTTTATATTTGACAACGTTCTCGAGAATTTCCGTCGAGGGCGTTCCGGGATAAGCGGTTGCGACATGCACACCCGCCTCGAACGCCCCACGCGCGACAGCTTCATTGCCGGACAAAAGGACTTTTTCGGACATTTCAACCTCCGTTTAATGGTATTCTAAAAGCCTATTAACTTACGCTTTCATCGTGGCAAAATCAACGGTTTTTATAAAAAAGGTCGTTTCGACTATTTCGGCTCCGCTCAATAACCAAATCTTTCCGCTCCCTGAGCGGAGTCGAAGGGCGCTCCCTGAGCTTGCCGAAGGGAGCTTGCCGGGGCGATAATAAAAAAGGCGGCCTCCAAGCCGCCTTATTATATTCGTCGAACCGTCTTGTCCGGTTCGACGCAACCTCCGCTGTAGGCCGGTGCCTACTCAACCATAACCGACGTCACCGTCTCCAACCCCTTCTCCATCGCCGCATTCAACGGCGTGAACTTATATTCGACCATCATACCCATCGGTGAGTTAAGATCGCGGTGCGGGATAACCTTGCCGTCCTCGATCTCGATACTACCGGTGATCATCTCCCACTCAGCTGCGGGGTCGATACGCCTTTCGATAGTCCCATCGACCATATCCTCGATGAGTTTCGGCCTAAGCTCGACCGTTCCGCCCCCGATATTTTCGACCTCGAACACCGCCGGTCCCGGCCACGGAATAAGCGGCTCCTCGGGTTCATCCGGGTCGCCCTCCGTCCAAACCTCGGAACTCGGCACAAATCCGATAACGCCCAAACGGTCGTCGTCTTCGCCCCATTTCAATTTGGCGATTTTGAATAATATCGTCAACTTCTTTGAGTCGGCAACGAAAAGCGCGGCCTTCGCCTTGTAAGCCTCACGCGACTCGAGTTTTTCGAGCTTCGTGTTGTCGAGAAACGTTTTCAACTCCGTTTCGTAATCGAGCAATTTCGTCATATCCGCAGCGTTTATGACGGGCGTCAGACCCTCGGCGATCATGAAATCGTGATTGTCTTTCCACGCCGAAATCGCGGCGATAAGCCCCCTTCCGGTGCGCGGAGAATCGCCCTCGAAACCGTAGGCTTTTGCGAGATCGTTCGGGTTCTCGAACTGCGTGATATATGCCATCAGCAGC
>DAOWNU010000001.1 GCA_030642425.1 bacterium
CCCGCATATTTCACAAATTCCACCCGAACAATTATTGTAGATTATGGAAAGTGCTCTTGTGTTATTGGAATAAGGGTTCAAGGGGTCGAGGGTTCAAGGGGTCAAGGGGTCAAGGGAAATACAAAAACACTCGAGCCCTCGAATCCTTGAATCCTTGATCCCTATTCCTATTCGGTATTGCCGACTATTTTTTCGGCTTCTTGGTGCCGTATTTCGAGCGGCTCTTGTTTCTGCCGTCAACACCGGTGGCGTCGAGAGCGCCGCGAATAATATGATACCTCACGCCGGGAAGGTCCTTTATCCTGCCGCCACGAACCAGAACAATACTGTGTTCCTGAAGCGTGTGGCCCTCGCCGGGGATATAGCATGTAACCTCTATTCCATTGGTCAGGCGCACACGGGCTATTTTGCGCAGCGCGGAATTCGGTTTTTTCGGGGTCATTGTATAAACCCTGATACACACGCCGCGTCGCTGCGGGCAGTTCTTAAGGGCGGGCGATTTGGTCTTTTTCGTCGGCTTTTTCCGGCCGCTTTTTACAAGTTGATTGATTGTAGGCATATTCGATACTCCTTCTTTTGTTCTATAAGTTATTGTAACTTTCGGGATGTGTTTCAATAAAAAGTTCCTTCAACGATTCCGTCTCTTCCATCTCGGGGCCTTTGTATTTCGGTTGGATTTTCCTGTATTTCCCAAAGCCAGTTCCCGCCGGGATAAGGCGTCCGATAATGACGTTCTCCTTCAGGCCGAGCAGCTCGTCTCTTTTGCCGCTGACCGCCGCTTCCGCGAGAACTCTCGTAGTTTGCTGGAAACTCGCCGCGCTGATAAAGCTGTCTGTCGTGAGGCTTGCGCGTGTTATCCCCAGAAGAAGCGGCTCGAAAGTCGCTGGCTGGCTGCCCTGCGCCATGATCTTATTGTTTTCCTCCAGGAATTCCCTTCTGTTCACTTCTTCATCCTCGAGAAACCTCGTGTCTCCGGGGGATTCGATCCTGACCTTACGAAGCATCTGTTTTATAATCACCTCGATATGTTTATCGTTGAGGGTGACTCCCTGAAGCCGATAGACCTCCTGTGTCTCGTTCAGCAAATAGTCCTGAACAGCGCGGTCTCCAAGCACCCTGAGAATATCGTGCGGGATAACCGGGCCGTCGCAGAGCTTCTGACCGGCGTGGACCTTGTCGTTCTCCTGCACAAGGATGTGCCTTCCACGTGGGATAATATACTCGAAGACCTCGCGTCCGACCTGAGGAGCCGCTTCCAAAAAGGCCTTTCCGTCGGGTCGAAGCCTGACAATCCGCGTCGGGGATATCTCGTAAATCAGGGAACCGTCCGGGTCGGTTCGGGGTTCGATCCCCACTCTGGCGAAACGGCTTCGCTTCCTTTGTTCGATTTTCAGGTTCCCGTCCTGAATAGAAACTCTGAAGCTGCGTCCGATTTTCAACGGTTCATCCTGCGGGACTTCATCGAGAATCTCGCCCCGCATTTCCTCCAGCGTATCGACCCCGAATACTTCTATCTTTGTCCCGGTCTTCCGTTCGGTTTCCGTGGGGAAACGAACGATGCCGTCGATCTCGGAGATAATTGCAGGCTCTTTCGGTTTTCTGGCCTCTAACAACTCCGCCACTCTGGGCAGTCCGCCGGTGATATCGCGCGTTTTCGACATCGATCTCAAAAGTTTGGCGAGTGGCTGCCCGGCTTTGACCTTTTCGTCGTTTTCGACAAGCAGATGCGCCTCGGTGGGCATAGAATATGTCCCCAGTATTTTGCCGTTATCGTCCTTGATTATGAGTTTCGGATGGTAGTTGCGGTCGCGGAAGTCCATTATAACGAGCGACTTGGTCATGGTGGCATCGTCGACTTCCATCTTGGCCGTCCTGTCCTCGACTATATCAACAAACTCCACCGTGCCGGTAACATCCGAGAGGATTGGGTTGATATATGGCTCCCACTCATAAAGAATCGATTTCGGGTCGATCTTTGTCCTGTGTTTGACATAAAGCTTTGCGCCGTAAGGCACTTTAAAATTATGCTCGATATCGTCCCTGTCCGTGATAATAATCTCGCCGGTGCGGTTGAGAACGATTCCCTCACTATCCCCGTCCGGGTCTTCGATAGCGCGAATATGCCTTAGCTTCACTTTGCCGCCGTATCGGCTGGTAACCTGAGATTGCTCCGTAATACGGCTTGCGGTTCCGCCGATATGGAAGGTTCTAAGTGTAAGCTGGGTTCCGGGTTCTCCGATGGATTCCCCCGCGATGATCCCCACAGCTTCGCCCACATGAACGGGGCTATTCACAGCGAGATCGCGTCCGTAACATTTCGCACAGACACCGTGGCGGGATTCGCATGTTAACACAGAGCGGATCATAACCGACTCGATGCCTCTATCCTCTATTTCGAGGGCCTGTTCGTCGGTAATTTCGGTGTCCGCTTCGACAATTATATTGTCCGTAATAGGATCGTAAATATCCTCCGCGGCCACCCGTCCGGCAATCCTTTCTCTCAGCGGGATAACAATATTTTCCCCCTCTTTCAGGGCAGTTCTCTCGACACCCTTGATCGTCCCGCAATCTTCTTCGTTGATTATCACGTCCTGGGCGACGTCCACAAGCCTTCTGGTTAAATATCCGGCTTCGGCCGTTTTTAATGCCGTGTCCGCAAGTCCCTTACGCTGGCCGTGTGTGGAGATAAAATATTCGAGAACTGTCAGCCCCTCTTTGAAATTTGACAGGATCGGCGTCTCGATAATCTCCTGCCCCGTCAGCCTTTTCTGCGGTTTGGACATAAGACCGCGCATGCCAGCCAACTGCCTGATCTGGTCCTGGCTTCCCCGCGCGCCGGAATCGACCATCATGGACAGGGCGTTGAAACCATGATCGGTTCTCAGGAGCGTTTTGAAGAGAGCCTCGGTAACATCGTCCTGCATTCGGTTCCAGATATCGATGACGTTATTGTATCGTTCACCCTCGGTAACCAATCCCTTTTGTCTGGCCGCATTGACTTTCCGCACTTCTTTTTTCGCATGTTCGATAAGTCCGGGTTTTTCCTGTGGCACAATCAGATCGTCCACGCCGATAGAAATCGCGGCTTGAGTTGCGAATTCGAAACCGAATGTTTTCAGTTCGTCGAGGAAAAGCGCCGTGGCCTTCAAACCCATCTTTTTGTAACTCAAAGCCACGAGGGAATTGAGAGTTTTCTTCTTCATTATTTCGTTATAATAGGGCATTCCAACGGGGATGGCCTGATTGAATAAAACCCTTCCGACAGTCGTCCAGATTATTACGCCCGGAATCTCGATATGAGCTAGAACGGTTTCGCTGGAAGACGACATCAGGCGGGCATGAAGCACCCCGCGCTCGGAATCGTATTCATCGTAATGAATTTGTCCCGCGCGACCCGCGGTAATTTCAATCGGTTCGCGTTCGGAAAGCTTATCGGGATCGCGCGAAAAACGCGGTATTCTGGCGATAACATCCCCGGCCTTGACCGATTCGCCGTCCTTGAACATCAAATGCTCTTCCTGTGGGATAATCCGCACCGCAATTTGCGGATGAAGTCCGATCTTCTTATGATCGTAAGCGATATTGACCTCGTTCGAGTTCAGGAATATCGTGCCTTCCCCCGGTTCGCCCGGTCTGTGCTTGGTGAGATAGTAGCATCCGAGAACCATATCCTGTGTTGGGCTGGCGACCGGCATGCCGTTGGATGGCCGCAAGATATTATTTGGGGCGAGCATGAGCCTGTGGGCCTCCATCTGTGCCTCGAAAGACAGCGGAACGTGCACCGGCATCTGGTCGCCGTCGAAGTCGGCGTTGAATGCCGCACAGACAAGTGGGTGGATATGTATTGCTTTGCCCTCGACAAGTTTCGGATAGAAGGCCTGGATACCCAATCTATGCAGTGTCGGCGCGCGGTTGAGAAGCACAGGATGATCTTTAATGATCTCTTCGAGAAGGTCCCAGATTTCGGGTTTCTCCTTCTCGACGAACTTCTTAGCGCTTTTAACTGTCTGCGTAAAGCCCTTTTCCTCCAGTTTTCGCAGGATGAAAGGCTTGAACAGCTCCAGAGCCATCGATTTTGGAAGCCCGCACTCGTGAAGTTTGAGTTCCGGTCCCACCACGATAACGCTTCGACCGGAATAATCGACGCGTTTTCCGAGGAGGTTCTGGCGGAAACGGCCCTGCTTCCCCCTCAGAAGCTCGGACAAAGATTTCAAGGGTCTGCGGGATCTTCCGCGCACCGAGCCGCTCTGTCGGCCATTGTCCAGCAGAGCGTCCACCGCCTCTTGAAGCATCCTCTTTTCGTTGCGAAGAATAACCTCTGGCGCTTGAATATCTATCAGCTTCTTAAGCCTGTTGTTTCGGTTGATCAGCCTGCGATAAAGGTCGTTAAGATCGCTCGTGGCGAACCTTCCGCCCTCTAAAGGCACCAGCGGTCGGAGATCGGGAGGTATAACCGGGATGATCTTGAATATCATCCATTCGGGCTGGTTATCGGAATGGCGGAAACTTTCTGCGACACCGAGACGCTTGAGCAGCGTTTTCCGCCTTTGCGAACTTGTCTCGGTCTTTATTCTGGTGCGAAGTTCTTTCACAAGTTCATTAATGTCGATATTGGCAAGGAGCGTGTGAAGAGACGATGCGCCCATACCCGCCTTGAATTCAACATTGTTGGCCTTCAACTCGAAATATTCCTCGTCCGTGAGTATCTGGCCCGCGACAAGTCCCGTAACCTCGGCATCCCCCGGATCGACGACGATATAAGATTCGTAATAGATTATCTCCTCTATCTGCGAGATAGAGAGATCGAGAAGCCGCCCTATCCGCGACGGATGCGAGCGCACATACCAGATATGCGTTACCGGCACGGCCAGTTCGATATGCCCCATTCGGTCGCGGCGGACACGGGCGCGGGTTATTTCCACGCCGCATCGGTCGCAGACCACACCCTTATATCGGATCCCCTTGTATTTTCCGCAAGAGCATTCCCAGTCCTTCACCGGACCGAAGATTCTCGCGCAGAAAAGACCACCCTTCTCGGGCTTAAAGGTGCGATAATTAATAGTTTCCGGCTTAATAACCTCGCCGTAACTCCATGAGAGGATCACTTCGGGGCTGGCCAACATAACCTTTACCCCCCTGAAATCCATCCCACTTTTGTCGTGAATATCGCTTGCTCTGGGCACGTTTATTCTCCCTCGTTAACGCGATATATTTAGGGAACAGGCCAAAACGGCCTATTCCTCTTTTCCCTCGATAAGCTGAATATCTATTCCGAGTCCCCGCATTTCCTTCATCAACACATTGAAGGATTCCGGAATTCCCGGTTCGGGGGGATTTTCCCCCTTTACGATAGTTTCATACATCTTTGCTCTGCCGCGGACGTCGTCGGACTTGTAGGTTAATATCTCCTGGAGCGTGTGCGCCGCGCCGTAAGCCTCCAGCGCCCAGACCTCCATCTCGCCAAATCTCTGTCCGCCGAATTGAGCCTTTCCTCCGAGTGGCTGCTGTGTAACGAGTGAATAAGGCCCAATCGACCGCGCGTGGATCTTGTCGTCCGCCAGATGAGCGAGTTTCATCATGTAAATCTGCCCCACAGTGACAGCATTTTCGAAAGGCTCGCCCGTTCTGCCGTCGTAAAGAACGACCTTGCCGGATTCTGGAATATCCGATTTGGTCATCAGCGCTTTTATTTCGGTGATCGTCGCGCCGTTGAAAACGGGGGTGATAGCCTGATCGATTCCGAGCCTTTGAATCGCCCAGCCCAGATGGGTTTCGAGTATCTGACCGATATTCATCCGGGAAGGCACGCCGAGCGGATTCAGGATAATATCCACGGGGGTCCCATCCTCGAGATAGGGCATGTCCTCGACCGGAACTATCTTCGAGACGATACCCTTGTTCCCGTGACGCCCCGCCATTTTGTCGCCCACGGTAATTTTGCGCTTCATGGCGACATGAACCTTGACCATCTTCAATACTCCGGGGTCCAGTTCGTCGCCCCGTATTATCTTATCTTTGTTGATCTTGAGGTCTTCGAGTTTGTCCTCGATCATATCCTTCGAGCGCTGCAGGATGTCCTTAACCAAATTATAGGCCTTTTTATTGTCGAGCCAGTCGAATTTTGTCGAGACATCCTCGATAACGAGGCGGTCCGCGGCGGCTTTGGAAATCTTTTTCCCGGAACCTATCAAAGGCTCGCCGGTGGATTCGGATACGATCTTCTTTGCCCTCTTGCCGACAATAATATCTCGAATTGAAGAGTCGCGTTTCCTCCGGATTTCCGTTATCATCATGTCGGACATCTCGACAATATCCGCCAACTGCTCCTTCTCCCTCTTTTTTGTTATGCTTGTGTATTGCTTGCGTTCGAGAAGATTGGAGCCTATCACAACCCCTTTCATTCCGGGAGGCGCCTTCTTCGATGCGTCTTTGACGTCGCCGGCCTTATCTCCGAAGATAGCTCTGAGAAGGCGTTCTTCGGGTGTTGCCTCGGTTTCGCCCTTGGGAGTGACTCTTCCCACGATTATGTCTCCGCTTTCCACCTCGGCGCCGATTCGCACAATGCCACGCTCGTCCAGGTCCTTTACCGACTCGTCGGAGACGTTCGGAAGTTCGCGGGTCAATTCCTCCGGCCCCCGCTTCGTGTCTCGCACCTGAAGCTCGAATTGCTCTATATGAATACTGGTCAGGATATCCTCGATGACAATTCGTTCCGAGATTATGATAGCATCCTCGAAATTATAACCGTGCCACGGCATAAAAGCCACGAGCATGTTTTTGCCGAGAGCGATCTGTCCCTGCGAGGTTCCCACGCCGTCGGCGATGATCTGCCCTTTTTCGACATGTTCGCCCTCTTTCACAATTGGGCGCTGGTTGATACTCGTATCGTGGTTGCTGCGGAAAAATTTCTTTAATTCATAAATGTCGGTGTTTCCCAGTTCGAGCGTGTCCAGTGCATCCTCGTCGATGTCGATTTCGACAGTTGTGGCATCGACCCGAATTACAGTCCCGGGGCGATTGGCTGTAACAACCGCGCCGGAATCCCTTGCCGCCTTTTCCTCGAGGCCCGTAATAACCAATGGTTTTTCGGTAACCAACAGCGGCACCGCCTGACGCTGCATGTTCGAACCCATGAGGGCGCGGTTGGCGTCGTCGTGCTCGAGGAACGGTATCATCGCGGCGGCGACGCTCACAAGCTGGGTCGGCGATACGTCCATATAATCGATTTTTTCTGCGGGCGCCATGAGAATTTCAGCCCTGTGTCTGGCCATAACGCGTTCGTTCTTTATTTTGCCGTTTGGGCCGAGCATTGTGTTCGCCTGCGCGATAGTGTATTTGTCCTCCTGATCGGCGGTGAGATACACGATCTCGTCCGTGACATTATTTTTCACCACTTTACGGTAGGGCGTTTCGATAAAGCCGTATTCGTTTATTCGCGCGAATACGGAAAGGCTCGTAATTAGCCCGATATTCTGGCCTTCCGGCGTCTCTATCGGACACATTCGGCCATAGTGAGTGTAGTGAACGTCGCGAACCTCGAATCCCGCCCTCTCTCTGGAAAGACCGCCGGGACCGAGGGCCGAAAGCCTGCGCTTGTGCGTGAGTTCCGCCAGCGGATTGTGCTGATCCATAAACTGCGAAAGCTGGCTCGACCCGAAGAAACTGTTTATCACCGCGCTGACCGTGCGGGCGTTGATAAGGTCGGAGGGCGTGAGCGTCTCGACGTCCCGGATACGCATCCTCTCGCGGACAGTTCGGGCCATTCTCGCGAGACCTATGCGTATCTGGTTTTCGATAAGCTCGCCAACACTGCGGCTGCGGCGCACTCCGAGATGGTCTATGTCGTCCAGATTGCCCTTGCCGTGCCGGAGCTTTATCAAGTATTTTGTGATATCGAGGAAATCGTCGCGGGTAAGACCGCGATTGTCGAGGGGAACATCGAGATCGAGCCGCTGGTCGATTTTGTATCGGCCCACCTCGCCGAGATCGTATCTCCTCTCGTTGAAGAGAAACCTCTCGAGCATGGTGGAGATGCCCTCCTCGTCGAGAACTTCGCCCGGACGGAGAACGCCGAAAACCTCGCGCACGGCCTCCTCGTAATTGGTCGAAGTATCCGCCTTGAGCGAGGCGATCATAATCGGTATCTCCTTCGGTTCCAACTCGAAGAATGAAACGGTTTCGATACCCGCATCGATAAGGGCGTTGAATTTGTCCTCGGTTATCTCCTCACCCGCCGAAAGATGAACGACTCCCGTGTCGAATTCGGCGATAGTATCCGCAGCGAATTTGCCCATAACCACTTTTCGGTTCTGCGGATGAACCTTGTATGTTTTAATCTTGTGGAAAAGCTGGAGGATAGAGGAGTCCGTGTCGTAGCCGAACGTTCTTAAAAGGGTCGTTATCGAGACCTTGCGGCGGGCGTCGAAATAGACCCAGATGGCCTCGCGGATGTCGAATTTAAGCTCGATCCAGCTTCCCCTGTATGGGATGATACGGGCGGAGAAAAGCCTTTTGCCGTTCGGGTGGATATTCTCGTCGAAGAACACCCCCGGACTGCGGTGCAACTGGCTTACGATCACCCGTTCAGAACCGTTCACCACGAAGGTTCCAAAGTTGGTGATAAGCGGGATCTCTCCGAGATAGACCTCGCTCTCACGGGCCTCTTTCAAGCGCCGGGCCTCGCCTTTGCCCTCCCATTCGATAAGCTTCAGTTTTACTTTCAGGCTTCCCGAATAGGTTTTATTTCGCACGCGGCATTCTTCGATACTAAATCTGGGTTTGCCAACGCTGTAGCTTGTGAATTCGAGCGTGTATTTTCCGTAAAGGTCGTCGATTGGGAATACGCTGTTGAAAACCTCTTGCAGCCCCCTGTTCCTTCTTTTCTCCTGCGGGATATTTTTCTGCAGGAAATCGTCGTAGGACTTGATCTGCACGTTCAGCAGATGCGGAATTTGGGCTTTTGTCCTGATCTTAGTAAAATCTAACGTTTTTAGGTTCTTACTCACGATTACCTCGCCTCATGCGGGTTTGCGCGTTGGTTTATTTTGCCGGAGCCGATAGGCCGTATTGCGATATAACAACACATTAGAAACAGCTATAATAATAGACTGACAAAAAGCCGAAATCTGCTCGGTTTGTTCCCATTTATTGGGCCGGGCAGAAACGGCTGAATGGGGTCGTTCCATAGTATATCCTGCGGGACGACCCGAATGTTGAAGCATTACTTGATCTCGATTTTGGCGCCGACAGCTTCGATCTTTTCTTTGATCTGCTTGGCCTCGTCCTCGGGGATATTCTCAAGTATTGCCGCGGGAAGCGTGCCTTCGACAAAGTCTTTGGCTTCCTTCAATCCGAGGCTGGTTACCGCGCGGATTTCCTTGATGACCTTGATCTTCTGGTCGCCGAAATCCACGAGCATGGGAGTGAAGGATGTCTTCTCCTCTGCCGGGGCCTCCGCGCCCGGAGCGGCCGGACCGACTGCCATAGCAATCGGCGCCGCGGCGGAAACTCCGAACTTATCCTCGAGAGCCTTGACCAGATCGGCAAGCTCCATAACGGTGAGGTTCTCAATACTTTCGAGGATGCCCTTGGCGTTATCGCTCAGGTTGATCTCGGGAGCATTATCTTCGGGACACATAGTTTCTCCTTTTTTATTTGTTATTATTTCACTAATCGAAACTTATTTTAGGCCGCTCGCTTCTTATCCGCAATGGCGTTCAAGGCCACCACGAACCCGCGGAGCAGACCCGACAAAGAATATACCAGACCGGTGATTGGCGAGGCGATACCGCGCACAACCTGCGCCCGGAGTTCATCGACACCTGGAAGCGAGGCGAGTTCCTGGAATTTGGATATATCCAGAAGCACGTCGTCGATAATGACGGCCTTGACATGAGGCTTCTCGTTCTCCTTGATAAACTGCTGGAGCGCCTTTGCCGGTGAAACGGGATCGTCGATTGTCATTACGATGCTCGACGGCCCGACCAGCACTTCGTCTATCGGTATCTGACCGGCTTCGACCCGCGCAAGACTGATAAGTCTGTTCTTGGCGATCCGAATCCTTCCCCCGCTTTCGCGCAATTTCGCCCGAAGTGCGGTTATCTCAGATACGTTCAGCCCGGTATGATCCGTAATAAATTGAACATTGTGCGAAGAAAGAAGCTCGACGAGCTTCTTAACTTCCAGTTCTTTTGCCGGATTGGGCACTATTCCTCCTTCATTTTTGCTGCAGGATATTGGCGAGGTCCACGCGAACGCCCGGTCCCATTGTTGTGGAGATCGTGCACGACTTGAAATAGGCGCCCTTGACCGCGGCGGGTTTGGCCTTGTTCAGGGCGTATATCAACGTGATGCAGTTCTCCTCGAGTTCCTCCATTGTAAAGGAGACCTTGCCGACCATTACGTGTATTACTCCGCTCTTGTCGGTTCTGTATTCGATCTTACCGGCCTTCGCCTCTTTAACCGCCTGAGCGACATTCGGCGTGACAGTTCCGGCCTTCGGGTTAGGCATAAGCCCTCGCGGGCCGAGCACCTTTCCGAGCTTTCCGACCTTGCCCATCATTTTTGGATGAGCGATTGCCACGTCGAAATCGAACTCTCCGCCCTTTATCTTTTCCACCAGATCGTCGCTTCCCACGATTTCGGCGCCGGCTTCACTGGCGGCGTCGGCATCCTCGCCCTCGGCGAAAACCGCCACCCGGACAGTCTTTCCGGTGCCGGCAGGCAAAATAACCGTCCCGCGGATCATCTGATCCGCGTGTCTCGGATCCACTCCGAGTTTCAAAGCCATATCCACCGATTCGTCGAATTTTGCGAACGAGCAGGACTTGATAAGTTCGAGCGCTTCCTTGAGAACAAAGGTTGCGTTGCTATCGATCTTCTCTCTCGCCGAATTATAATTTTTACCGTGCTTTGGCATTTCGACCTCCTTTAGCCCACGACTTCGATGCCCATATTTCGAGCGGTTCCCTCGATAATGCGCATCGCGCCTTCGATATCGTTCGCGTTGAGATCGGGCATCTTGGTTTCCGCAATTTTCTTAACCTGTTTGCGGGTAACCTTGCCAACCTTCTCGCGGTTCGGTTCGCCGGAACCTTTTGCGATACCTGCAGCCTTCAGAAGAAGGTCGCTGGCGGGTGGAGTTTTTGTTATGAAGTCGAATTTATTATCCTTATAGACTGTTATGACTACGGGGATAATGGAGTCGCCCAACTGCGCGGTCTGGCTGTTGAAGGTCTTGCAGAAATCCATAATATTGATTCCTGCCTGACCCAGAGCAGGCCCCACCGGCGGAGCGGGCGTCGCCTTGCCTGCAGGTATCTGCAGCTTTACGATAGTTTTTACTTCTTTAGCCATATACTTCCTTTCATCCTCCCACAGTTAGAGGCAAACCGTGGTAAAAGTGGACCTCCCGAGCACGGGAGATGTGAAAAAATAGAAGTTTCAAAGAGTGCGTCAAAAAAAACTAATTGCCGATAAAACACAGTCGGCGATTATCTAACAGGACTTATCTCATCCGGAGCCGCGATGTATATCTTCTTATCTATTCTTCGTCCTCCTTGACCTGAAGGAAATCTACCTCCACCGGAGTGAGCCGCCCAAAAATGCTTACCATTACCTTTATCTTTCCGCGCTCGTGGTTGATATTGGAAATAGTCCCCGAAAAATCCCGGAAAGGCCCGTCCACGACCTTGACTACATCGCCGACAATGAATGGGATCTCGATCTTATGTTCGGTGGACCCGATACCCTCGGTGCGCGCGCGAATCCTCGTGATCTCGTCCTCGTCCATCGGCATCGGTTTGCCGCCGCGAGTTGTGAGAAAATTTGTAACCCCCGGAGTGCCGTTGACAAGCGCGATCGACTCCTTCGAAAGCTCCATATTAACAATAATATAGCTCGGGAAGAACTTCCTCTGAACAGTCCGGCGCTTGCCCTGGCGCATTTCAATAATATCCTCGGTGGGGATAAGAATTTCGAGAATCCGGTCCTCGTATCCCTTCTCGCGGATCGCGGCCTCCAGATAGCGTTTCGCCTTCTGCTCGTGGCCCGAAAGAGTATGGACTACATACCAGTTGATCATCTACCCGAGCACCAATTTGACGAAATTAAGGAACAGATGGTCGATGATACCGATGAATATCAAAAGGATTATGCTGCTTATTACCACAGCCACGGTCAGTCCGGTCAACTCGTCTTTTGTCGGCCAGCGGACCTTTTTTGCCTCTTGATACGCCTCTTTCATGAACGTCTTAATTTTCTCGAACATATCCAGCTTTCCCCGTTGGATCGTTTATTTATCGGGCGGGGCTCATCGTTATGAACCCCGCCGCCTAATTATCAGGCCCGGAGGGAATTGAACCCCCAACCCTCGGTTTTGGAGACCGATGCTCTGCCAATTGAGCTACAGGCCTATTCCTTGGCCGTCGAAAACCGGCTACCGGCTTTCCTTATGAATCGTATGCTTGCCGCATTTGCGGCAGAACTTTTTATACTCCACGCGTTCCGGATGAATCCGTTTGTTTTTCGTGGTAGTATAGTTCCTGGCCTTGCATTCGGTACACGCAAGTATTATAACGTCTCTTGGCATTATTCACCTAATCGAATCGAATAAATTATTCGAGTATCGTGTGCACCACTCCGGCGCCGATTGTCCGACCGCCCTCACGAATGGCGAAGCGGAGACCTTCCTCCATGGCGATGGGGGAGATCAACTCGCAATCCATCGTAACGTTGTCGCCGGGCATGACCATCTCGACACCCTCGGGAAGCTTTGTCTCACCGGTAACGTCGGTTGTTCTGAAATAGAACTGGGGACGATAACCCGTGAAAAACGGCTTGTGACGACCGCCTTCATCCTTCTTGAGAACATAGACCTCGGCCTTGAATTTGGTGTGCGGCGTGATAGTTTTCGGCTTCGCCAAAACCATACCGCGCTCCACCTCGTCCTTGCCGATTCCGCGGAGAAGCACTCCCACATTATCGCCGGCCTCGGCGTAATCGAGAAGCTTCCTGAACATCTCGAGGTCCGTGGCGACAGTCTCACGCGTGGGCTTGATACCAACGATCTCGACCTTGTCGTTCTTGTTGATCTTGCCGCGTTCGACACGACCGGTGGCGACTGTTCCGCGGCCGGTGATCGAGAAAATATCCTCGACCGGCATCAGGAACGGCTTATCGACGTCCCTTTCCGGCGTGGGTATGAACTCGTCCACAACTTTCATCAACTCGTGGATCGGTTTGAAAGCGTTGTTGTCAACGGTTATGCTTTCGTCCATACCGGCGTTCATCGCCTCTAATGCACTTCCCCTGACTATGGGCACGTCGTCCCCGGGGAAGCCATACTTAGTGAGAAGATCGCGGATCTCCAGCTCGACCAGATCGAGCAGCTCCGGATCGTCCACCTGATCGGTCTTGTTCATGAAGACCACCATAGCGGGGACGTTCACCTGCTTTGCGAGAAGCACGTGCTCCGTCGTCTGGGGCATGGGGCCGTCCGCCGCGCTCACCACCAGGATCGCGCCGTCCATCTGGGCCGCGCCGGTGATCATATTCTTGATATAATCGGCGTGTCCCGGACAGTCGATGTGCGCGTAATGGCGTTTCTCGGTCTGGTACTCGACGTGCGCGGTATTGATCGTAATCCCGCGTTCTTTCTCTTCGGGGGCGTTGTCGATATCGTCGAACTCCTCGACGCTCGCCAGGCCCATCCGGCTGAGCACCATTGTGATAGCCGCGGTCAGCGTGGTTTTCCCGTGGTCGATGTGACCGATTGTTCCCACGTTAACGCGGGGCTTACTGCGCTCAAAATGTTCTTTGGCCATTTCCTTCCTCCTTATGACTAATAGCGCATGTTAATTAATTACGTATATCAATTAAGGAAATCGAAAAGGATGTCCGCAAGGCGCCCGAGTATTCCACTGTTCGCTCCGCGCAGTTCCTTTTCTTCTTCCGTTTCTTCTTCAAATAACCGTTCAAGACCCTTTTCCTCGAACATCTTACGGGCCTTAACATCCCAAATTTCGTCGAAGGCCTGAAGCGCCTCCAGTTCGCCCTTGTCGAGCCAGACACCGCATCCTGTTGTGCACCGGTCTATTATTATTCCGCTGTCGTAGCCATAAACGGCCCGGCTCAGTTCGGCTTTGCACGAAGGACAGGACAACTCGTTATCGAGTTCCTTCTTCGGCACGACACTGGATCGCCAGTTCCTCGCCGCTTCGAGAGCCTCCTCCGGCATAATCTCCTTGCGCTTATCGATTATTCCGAGAAGCGCCTTGCCATCGACCCATATACCGCCGCAAGCGGCGCAGCGACTAATCGAGTAATCCTCGTAGAGGCCCTCTGAAAGCTCCCGTTTGCAGCGGGGACAGTTCATAAATAACTCCGGGCTAAAAAGCCCACGATCAGATTTGAACTGATGACCTCATCCTTACCAAGGATGTGCTCTACCGACTGAGCTACGTGGGCATCCGTTCTCAAAAAGCGAAGAATCCACCTTCAAAAGCGGGAAACGGGATTCGAACCCGCGACATTCAGCTTGGAAGGCTGACGCTCTAGCCAACTGAGCTATTCCCGCAAAGAACAAAATGGTGGGGGGAGGATTTGAACCTCCGAAGGCGTTGCCGACAGATTTACAGTCTGTTCCCTTTGACCACTCGGGAACCCCACCTTTGCCTATTAACGAACAAGCATCCGAAAAAAAAGGATATATCAAGCCGACGGAGGGAATCGAACCCTCAACCTGCGGTTTACAAGACCGCTGCTCTACCCTTGAGCTACATCGGCAAAATGCCATCCGGACAATTCCGGTATAGATTTCGTTTAATAAATGAATTGTCCTATTGATTGTCAAGGTTTTTTTAATAAAAAAATATTTTTTTATTTTTTTTTATAAAACAGTTGACATAACGTCTTCGAGGAAATATTTTAGATTGGTTTTAAAGGATGATAAGACAATTTCTTTTTAGAGGAGAATTATTCATGGGAAAGAAGAAAAGAACATTTGCAGATAAGGTTGCAAAGGGCACCGGGCCGCGCGGCGAGGTTTGCCCAAAATGCCAGGCTGTAATAAGGAATATCAAGGTTGTCCGCGCCCAGCGCAGCGAACAGAACGATTCCTGGCGCTTTGTCGAGGCGGTCGAGAAGGTCTGCAAGTGCAACGAAAAAGAATTTTTGGGCTAACCATCCCGGAGCGGCGCTGAAGTAGTCCTTTTGCTTCGCAGATAACCGCCGTGAAATGTTCGTTGGATTTCGGTCTGTGGTTTTTTTAAAAAAAAACGGGCGGAAATTTATTTTTTACTTGCATTGCTTCACCTAAAAGCCTATACTATAAAAAAGTAGTGCCTTTTATATCGAGTATTTCGTCAGGGAGGATACATGAACCTGGAGCATTTTCAAGCTCTTGAAGACAAAATAAACCAGCTTCTTAACCACATAATTAAGCTGAAAGAAGAGAAGCGCGAGCTTGCGGAATCCAATCGCCGTCTCGAGGACAAAATCCAGGAGATGCAGGTCGATACCGATAAGCTTCGCGACGATAATCGTAAGCTCAAAACAATGACCGACGAGGCCTCGACGACTATCGACAACGAAAAAGAGATAAAGAGCAAAGTCGAAGCGCTTTTGAGCAAGGTTGACGAGGTTGTTGGAAGTTAAACCCGAAACCCGCGCGGTTGACGGATGACAGACGAACAAAAAAAGAAGACTATTAAGGTGAAAATTTACGGCAAGGAATACTCTATTAAGAGTTCCGAAGATACCGAGTATGTCGAAGATGTAGCAAGGTATGTCGATTCCAAGATGATGGATGTGGACAGAAGCGGAGTATCGACAGGCCCTGTTCAGGTTGCGGTTCTGGCCGCGATGAATATCACCGATGAACTTTTCGAGGCCCGGCAGCACGGCGATAAGTCCAGCAAGGATATCGACGAGCGAGCGAAGGGTCTTATCGAGAAAATAAATTCCGCCCTGACTGAAGACTGATACACAGCGGGGCGTTGTTCGTCTGTTTCCCACCGGCCGTTATGGTTTCCGGTGGGGTTTTTTATTGAATTCGATAATTCTCCTCGTTGCGCAGATTTCGGCGTGAGCTAAGTCGAACGCTGGAGTTTCGCTGCGAGATGTAACTTTTGAATACCCGAACATCCGCGGAATATGGCCGTGGATGCGGTTTAATCATAAATCAGGAGGTTTAGTATGGAATATTTAATACCAATAATTGTTACAATAGCGGGCCTTGTCGTGAGTATTCTTATCGGACTGTCCTACGCCAAACGCGCCGGAAAGAACCGAATACAGGATGCGGAGGCGAAAGCCCGACAAATAATCGAGGAGTCGGAACATCAATCGGTAATTAAAGTGAAAGAGGCGGACCTCTCCGCCAAAGACAAATTGATCGAGATGAAGCACGTTTTCGAGCGGGAAACCCAATCGAAACATAACGAAATTAGGCGTGAGGAGAGAAAACTCACCGAAAAGCAAAACTCGATAGAACGCAAGATGGATCTTCTCCGAAAGAAGGAGCGCGACGCCCAGACACAGGAACGTCTCATAGCAAAACAGGAAAAACAGACCCGTCAGAAACAAAACGAACTCGACGAGCTTCTCGAAAGGCAGAACAGACAACTCGAACGGGTAGCCGGGATGAGCGCCGAAGAGGCGAAACAAATACTCATAGGGAATCTCGAACAGGAGGCCAGAGTCGAGGCCACGAAGACTATCCGCGCGATAAAGGAAAAGGCCGAGGCCAATGCCGCGCGCGAGGCGCGCCAGATAATAATCGATTCTATCCAGCGCTGCGCCGCCGATACGACTATCGAGTCCACGGTCAGCGTGGTGAGCCTCCCCTCGGACGAACTGAAGGGCAGAATAATCGGAAGAGAGGGGCGAAATATCCGCGCGTTCGAGATAGCAACGGGCGTGGACGTTATTGTGGACGATACGCCCGAGGCCGTTATCCTCTCCGGCTTCGATCCTATACGCCGGGAGATAGCGAAAATCGCTCTCGAAAAACTGATCCTCGACGGCCGCATTCACCCCGCAAGGATCGAGGAGATTGTGAAAAAGGCCGAGAAAGAGATGAATGTGATTATCCGGGAGACCGGCGATCAGACCTGTTTTGAGGTGGGAATCCACGATATCAATCAAGAACTCGTTATGCTGCTGGGGAGGCTGAAATATCGAACCTCGTATGGACAGAACGTTCTTCAGCACTCGGTCGAGGTGGCTCATCTGTCCGCACATATTGCCGACCTGTTGGAACTCGATCCACAAACCGCCCGTCGATGCGGGTTGCTGCACGATATCGGAAAAGCGATAGACAGAGGGCAGGAGGGCACGCACACAGAACTCGGATACGAGGTCGCACGTCGCCACGGCGAAAAGCCGATCGTGCTCAACGCGATACTGGGTCATCACGCCGATGTCGAGGCGGAGACGCCTTACACTATTATAACGATGGCCGCGGACGCTATTTCCGGCGCGCGACCGGGGGCGCGAAGGGAGACGATGGAAAATTATATCAAGCGTCTCGAACGATTGGAGAAGGTTGCCAACGGTTTCCCTGGAGTCGATAAATCTTACGCAATACAGGCTGGAAGGGAGATCAGGGTCATTGTCGAGCCGGACGAGATCAACGACAAGGAGTCATATTATATGGCCTCCGAGATCGCCCAGAAGATACAGGAGGAGCTCGAGTATCCGGGGCAGATCAAGGTTACGGTTATCCGCGAGACGAGGGCAATCAATTACGAAAAATAGATTTATCGACAAAGTATTTCACTGCAGAGCGGCTTTTCGGGGCCGCTTTTGCATTTTAAAGAGTGGCTTGAAAAGTATTTCTAACAATAAAATGTTAGTTCATTCTCTCCCTCCTCTCCCTTCGGGAGAGGGGGGCCAGGGGGGTGAGGGGTTTCGTAAAACCCTTTTAAAATGCCGGAAAGACCGCCCGTCGAAAAAAAGGATTTGCTATCGAGCCGTTCCGCTAATATAATAGCATTTCCCCGCGATGGGGAGTGAAAATACTTTTAGAAAGCTGTGTCGGATATGAAAATCCTCTTTATCGGCGATATTTTCGGCAAACCGGGGAGAATTGCAATTCTCAAAGGTCTGCCGATACTTCGAGAAACCCACGAACCCGATGTCGTTATCGCAAACGGCGAGAACGTGGCCGGCGGATTCGGGATAACAAACAACCTCGCGGACAAACTGTTCCGCTATGGAATCGATATTATCACCGGCGGAAACCATATCTGGGACAGGCAGGAAATCGATAACCTGATCGAAAGCCACACGAATGTGCTCCGGCCAATTAATTATCCTATCGGCGTCCCCGGAAACGGGAGCGTTCTATTCGAGACGAAAAAGGGCGGCAAGATCGCCGTGATCAACGCGCAGGGCAGGATTTTTATGCGGCCCATCGACGATCCTTTCCGGGTGGCTAAAAAAGAAGCCGAAAGATTGCGTGGCAAAGCCGATATTATCCTTATCGATTTCCACGCCGAGGCAACTTCCGAGAAAAAGGCCTTCGGGTATTTCCTCGACGGCATCGCGAGCGCAGTAGTCGGAACGCACACGCACGTGCAAACGTCCGACAACCAGATACTTCCGAAAGGGGCCGCGTATATCACCGATGCCGGCATGACCGGCGCGCACGACTCCATTATCGGAGTCCGCAAGGAACAGGCGCTCAAATTTGTTCTTTTCGGGCGCAACGTCCGTTTCTCACCGGCGGAGAAGGATGTCAGAATCCAGGGGTGTATTATCGAAACCGACGACGCGACCGGCAAAGCGCTGACAATCGAGAGAATCGATATGCCGGTCGATATAAAGGGCGGTTAGGCCGAGCGTCTCGCTCGACATGAGGTCCCGGAGCCTGTCGAAGGGGAAATGCGCGGCGAGACGCCGTGCCTATTACGATTTTAAGCGGGTGAAAATCGTTTTTCGGGGACACGAAGCGGTAAAGGGGTGGACGAAAAGCATTTTTAGACGGCGAAAAACGATTTCGAGGTGAAAAAATGGGGTTTAGAGAATCTCGAAATGGCATTTTGCTTCATAAAAACCTCATTCTGTCATCTAATAATGACATTTGCCCATCTCGAAATGGCATTTTGCTTCTTCTAAATCGCATTCTGTCAGTTAAAAATGCCATTCCTTCACTTCGGAACAGCATTTTGGAATAAAATTCAAGCAATGGAGCGAAAATGAGTTACACAGAAATACTGCACACGAATATCGGCCGCGAGCCGGATTATTTAGGCAAGGTCAGGGATATTTACGATCTCGGCGAGAGGCTTCTGATTGTCGCCACGGACCGGATCAGCGCCTACGACCGCATTCTGCCCAACGGCATCCCCGGACGGGGGATCGTTCTCACCGAAATGAGCGAGTTCTGGTTCGGGATGACGACCGATATTTTGCCCAATCACCTGATTTCCACAAAGATCGAGGATTTCCCCGCCGAACTGCGCGAATTTTCGGATAGGCTTCGGGGCAGGACCATGCTTTGCAGAAAGGCGGAGCGGATCGATATCGAATGTGTGGCACGGGGCTATCTCGCGGGCAGCGGCTGGAGAGAATACAAAAAACAGGGCACAGTCTGCGAGATTGCGCTGCCGAAAGGTCTCCTCGAATCGGAGAAGCTGCCGGAGCCGATTTTCACTCCTGCAACGAAGGCCGAGCTAGGATCTCACGACGAGAACATCTCGTTTGAAAGAATGGCGGCCGTTGTCGGGGAAGAATTGGCCGGACGTCTCCGCGAAATCACACTCCGAATCTACAGTAAGGCCGCCGAATATGCCCTTTCAAGGGGAATAATAATCGCGGATACGAAGTTCGAGTTCGGCTTTATCGACGGCGAACTGGCCGCTATCGACGAGATGATCTCGCCGGATTCGAGCCGGTTCTGGGATGTCGAAACTTACGAACCCGGCAGAAGTCAGGACAGTTTCGACAAGCAGTATGTCCGCGACTGGCTCGCGCGAAGCGGTTTTACCGGAGAGGGCGAGCCGCCTTCGCTTCCGCGCGAGGTTGTCGAGGGCACGATGCGACGCTATACTATAGTAAAAGACCGGCTGTTCGGAAAAGCGGGGTGAACGGACCCTTTGCCCCACGCTTCTTAATCGAATCTCATCTGGAACTCGGCGATAATATTGTCGGGCGGGTCAATATCGCCCTCGCCGGTAATAAGCTCGTAGTTCAGCCGGAAATGGCTCAGCCATTTTATCTTGTCGAATCCCAATGTCAATCCGAAAGTTATGCGGTCGGTTTTGTCGTTCTCGCCGGGCGGATCGAGAAAATCGTAGCGAAAGCCGGGCGTAATGTAATGAAGCAGTTTGCCGTCCACGAAATAATCGTAACGGGCGTAGGCGTAGAGCGCGTTTGTTTGCTCTTCGAGATAGTCGCGGACAGAGCCTTCCGCAGTGATATATAACCCGCCCTTGTTGAACGAAAGATTTGCCGAGTAATAATTCCGGCCCTCCGCGAGCGAATCGACCGGATTGTTATCCTTGCCGACAGAGGCCGCCGCCGCGAGTTTCAGCATTTTAAACGGCTCGACTTCGCCGCGAACGATAACGTTCTTATGGTTGTTGTCGTCGGCGACGTTCATCCCGCTGCCGTTGGTCACTCCGGTATAAAGAGCGAATCGTTTCGCCTTGTATCTCGCATAAGCCCCGATATCCCTGTATGCCGGCGAATTTGCGACAACATAACCCCTGCTGACAAAATCGATTTTCGAGGCCGACTGGAGATTTTCCGTGGCGAAAGGCGTAACGAATTGGCCGAATGTGAGCCTAAAATTCCGAATCGGAGTGAAATGCGCCTGCGCGTCGAGAATACCGGCGACGTTGCTAAATTCGGGGGTCAGCGTGGAATCGTCGATTCCGGTCATACCGGGGTAATTGAAATATACGAACATGAAAACGGACGAATACTCGTTGATATTAGCCGAAAGCCCCAATGTCGCCAGCATCAGCTTGAACTGGTTTGTATTGTCACCTTCGTCCACGATAGTGTAGTTGTATGTGCTTCGGATATATCCTAACCAGTTAATTTCCGAGTTTTTTTGGGCAAACGAGCTTTGCATAAGAAAGATCGTCAGCAGGATAATAATTACCGCCTTGATTTTCATTTCCCCCCTTTTCTGTTAATTACGTTCGATTGGATTATCGGAACTCACTCCGACAGGAGCAGCGTCGCCCGTCTTTTTCGCCGCTTTTTTGCCGAATGGCACGAGTATCAGCCCGAGACCCAGCGAGGTCATCATCCCAACCGCACCGGCCTGCGGTGCGCCGCCTCTTCCCCAAACAAAAAACAGAACAAGGCAGGTGGAGAGGCCGCAAACGCTGGACAATATCGCGCCGAACTTGCCCGCCCGTTTGGTCAATATCCCCCAGATAAACGGGCCGAGAAATACCGAGGCGATTGCCCCCCACGAAATTGATAATATCGTTACAATCACAGCCGGGCGAAGCAGCGCCAGAATTACGGACAATATAATGAAAAACACGCTCCCGACACGCATGAGCAGTATCAGTTCCCTGTCCGAAGCTCGCCTTCCGACACGCGACGAATCCAGCGTTACCCTTCTGTCCGAGGCGCGCTTGTTCAACATCCCAGCATAAATGTCCTTCGCGATAGTGGAACTCGAAATAAGCACCAGCGCCGCCAATGTTGACATGGAAGCCGACAGTATCAGAAGCAAAATAATTATCGACAGCGATTCCGGTATTGCGAATGTCAAAAGCTCCGGCATGAGAGCGTCGAACTGTGGCGCGGCCTTTCCGGCTTCATTGACAGTGAATGCCAGCGGGTTAGCGACCGGATTCAAAAACAACCGCGTCAGCGCGCCGGTGAAATAGGCCACGCCCGTTACTAAAAGCGCGAAAAGCGTGGAGACAATCATACCAATCCGAACCGATCTTTTGTCCTTTATCGCGTAGAATTTTTGAATCAGCTGCGGCATCCCGAATGGCGCGACACTGGTGAGAAAAACGAGGCAAAACAACGGCCATATTCCGGGCGGGCCGACCGCCTGCGTAAGTTTCGGGTCGATAGCCCCGAGCTTGGATATTATCTCCGATAGGCCGCCGCCCTTCGTGAGTGTGCTTGCCAGCAGAATTCCCACGCCGAATATCATGATTATCCCGAAGATAAAATCGACTCTGGTCATGGACTTGTAGCCGCCCAGAACGAGATATATCGCCGTAAGAAGCCCCATCGAGATAAGCGCAGTCCAGTATGGCAAGCCGAAATTGGCCTCGAAAAGGTAGCTTAAACCCATGAAAACCGCGGCGGTATAGGGTATCAGGAAAATGAAGATGGCTATTGCGGTGTATATTTTGATGAAATGGCTGTCGTAGCGGGCCTCGAGATATTCCGGCATGGTGTGGACGTTCAGTTCGGTCGTGGCTTTTCTAATCCGGTTGCCGAGAAGCCACCACACGAGAAGCGTTCCGATGAGCGTGTTGCCGAGAGCGACCCACAGCGCGGAAAGGCCGAAACCCCAGCCTATCTTGCCGGCGAATCCGATAAAAAGAACCGCGGAAAAATAGGCGGTGCCGTAGGTGAAAGCGGTCAGCCACGGCCCGACACCGCGGCCACCGAGGAAGAAATCGGTGAAAGACTTCGTCCGTTTCATTCCCACGATACCCATGATAATAATCATCGCGACATAGGCGAAAACAGCGACAAGCTTGAAAATCATAGACGATCCTTTATTTAGAAAACTCTGTGCAATTTCGGCGGAAAGGAACACCTTATAGTGCCCCATTTTAACAAACTCAATAATAATGTGTAATTTTCACTTTGTCGAGGAATTTCTTTCGGAAAAAACGGAAAAAATGTGAATCGGTGTGAGAGGGGAGTGTCAAATTGGATAAAACCCTTCGGTTATGCGCTTGAAATTCCTAATTTGCCGATGTCGAGAGTTACTTTCTCAATGGCAGAAACTACTTTGCCAATGTCGAGAACTACTTTGCTGTTGACAAAAACTACTTTGCCAATGACAAAATCTACTTTGCTGTTGACAAAAACTACTTTCCGATTGGCAAAATTAAGTGATTCAACGACTTAGACAAAATAGCCGTTTTTATCGAGATCGATAAGTGGAAATTGCAAAATGACCGAATTTTTTTACCGAACTATTGTCACCCAAATAAAAAAGGGCCGCCGAAGCAACCCTTTTTAAATTAAATTTACAGCTCGCTATTTGTCCGCCAATTCCCGTTTAAGCAATTCGAGTTCCCGAAGAAGCCCATCTCTCTCTTTTACGCATTCCTCAATCTGGTCTTCGAGAATCTCGCGCTTGCCGGCCTTCGTTTTGCCCCATACCCGGTGAAGAATGGCCAGAGAAACGAGAAGAACGACGTAGGACAGCACTGTTTGAGTAACCGCGCCCCAGCTAAAAATATTATTTAGAACCAGAAGCAAAGACAGCCCCGCAATTATTATCGCCCATAGTGCCATTTCAGTCCAATTTTCTAAAAATTTTCACGGGAAAATCTCCCGGCGCTATTTTCCCTCGAAAGCTTTGTTCAGGTTCTCGTAATAGACAGTGATAGTGGCGTTTTTGCGGAGTTCTTCCTGTTGACTATTGCGAAGATCGTTCAGGCGTTCTTCGATCATGTAACTTTCGATCTCGTCTTTAACCTCTTCAAAAGGCCTTTTGCCGGCGGGAACCTGTTTCGCAACCAGTATAATCTCGAACGAACCGCCCATATTTATCGGCCCGACAATATCGCCCGGGCTTGCCGCTTTGACCTGATCATACATTTCCATCTTACTATTTCTCTCGTCGCCCCTTTTCCCATCGCTTCTATCGGCATTCGATCCCCTGTTGCCACCCTGATGGCTTTCATCGTCGCCTCTGTATTCGGGGAAAAACATCATATCCAGACCGATATTCGGGTCGTTCAGGTCGGTAGCTTTCATTTCCTCTATCCGAGAATTGGCTTCCTCTTCACTCTGCGCCCATTGGCGAACAACCAGCGCGTGCTGTTCGACATTGAATCTGCCGGTCTGTTCGTATTCTTTCAGGATTTCCTCTTCGGACGGCTTCACCTGTTCCGCGAGCACTTTGGAATAATACATCTCCACCATCATCGCCCTTTTGAAAGACTCGGTTGCGGCGAGAACGTCGGGGTCTTCGCCCATCTTAGCTTTCTCGGCCTCTTCCATAATAAGCGTTTGGTTGATAGCCTGTTCGAGCATCCATTCGGGGTCGCCGTGGATTTGTTGACGCCTGCCGCTGTTGCCATTGGCTCGCTTTCTAATACTGTGGCGTATCATGTCGTTGTCGCCTTGTGCGCCGGCGGTCATATCTTCGATAGTGATATTAGTTCCGTTCACTGTCGCGACAACATCCTCCGGGGGCGCGGTCTGTCCGAACATCACAGCCGCGAACGCGCCCAGCAGGCAAAGCATTGTTATTGCTCTTTTCATGGATTCCTCCTCGGTTTAATTATTCTTACTGCCGTCTTAAGATATTATTTGTAAAACATAAGTCAAGATTTTTCGTCAGAATTTATCCGGTCGGCAATGCCAAGGGATGGGTCGGCAATGCTGGTGATGCTGTTGCCCAAAACCGATTAAGGCTCGCAACGCCCGTGTAGTATAGTTTTCCTATGGAAAATAAAAAATAATATTTTTTAAAAAAAGGGTTGCATATCCTTTTTTTATTGCTATAGTAGGCCGTTCGATTGGCTATAAGGGCCGTTCGAATGGCTTCTCTGCAGCCAGATCAAGCAGACGATCGATTTATTGCCGATTCAGCCATGGACGGGAAAGTATCGATTTGCACACATTCCATGGCGAAAAGGAAGTAAGTATGAACATCTACGTCGGAAATCTTGATTTTAAGACAACCGAGGACGAAGTTAAAACTTTGTTCGAACAACACGGGCAGGTCGAATCCGTCCAGATCATCAAGGATAAGTATTCCGGTGATTCTAAGGGTTTCGGTTTTGTAGTTATGCCCAACGACGCTGAGGCGAAGACGGCGATGGAAACTCTGGATGGACAATTGATGTCCGGACGTAACATCAAAGTCAACGAGTCGAGGCCCCGCAGAGAAGGCGGCGGCGGCGGCGGTGGCGGCAGGCGCCCCAATCGTTACTAATCGCTGATTCAAGCGAAAAGACAAGCCCCGGATCGTTTAGGCGATTCGGGGCTTTTTTGTGTCCCTGCGGCGCTCGCGATGACAGAATTATTGTCGATCGAGACGCACGGCCTGTTACATAGAAAGATTCATTGCAAAATTAGCAATTATCAATATTCTCTTTTTCGCCGACCGCCGACCAGCTTATAACAGGTAATGGGGAGGGGCAATTTTGCAATGCTAATTGCTAATTGATCATTTTGAATTGTTTCTTTTCCCCCCCTAAAAACGGGTTCGTCGGCAAAAGGTGTTTTATCTAAGGAGCATTATGGCGCTTGCGGCGGTGCGCAGGAAAATACAGCATTCGGAACCGTTTATCGAGCTTCGGCGCAGAATGGCCCGCGGCGAAATGCCGGAATTGGTGGGCGTTTCCGAAATCGGCGCGGCTTTCCTGGCGGATTATCTTGTCCGCGAGCTTGGCCGAAACGTCCTGTGGATCACCCCCGGCGATCTTCACATGCACTGGGAAGACGCCTCGGCTATGCTCGGCGCGGAGCGTGCGCTCATTTTCCCGGCGTGGGATATTGAGCCTTACGAACACCGCCTGCCGGATTCCGAGATAGTTTATACGCGCCTCGACGCCTATATTCGGCTGATGTCCGGCCCGCCGAAACTTATAGTGACGGAACCGAAGGCGCTCCTTTATCCCGTTATCGCCCCGGAAACCCTACGTAAACTGACCACCAAACTCGCGGTCGGCGACGAAATTTCCCCCGACGATTTAATACGAAGACTGATCGCTGTCGGCTACGAGCGTGAAGAGCTTGTGGAATTCCTGTGCTCGACCTCGCGCCGCGGCGACGTGCTCGACATTTTCGCGCCCACACATCGCGACCCGGTCCGGCTGGAGTTTTTCGGCGACACTATCGAGTCGATAAGGCTTTTCTCCGCGGAGAACCAGCGCAGCCACGAGAATATCGAGAGTGTAGTAATTCCGCCCGCCAATGAATGGGTAAAGCCTTTCTGGCTGGGCGCCGGGCCGGACCGCAGAAAACTCAGGCGCGCGATGTTGCCGGAGTTTCAGGGCAAGATCGAACGCGAAAAGGAGAGCGAACTCCTATCGAAAATACTCCACGAGAGACATTTCCCCGGCGAGATATGGTTCGCGCCGATTTTCAAACCCGCGCCGATGTTGCCGGACTCTTACCTGCCGAAGGACACGATAATCCTGTGCGAGGAGCCGGAAGAGGTTTTTGAGGCCGCGGAAAAACTGCTTTCCCGCGCGGAAGACCACCATTTCGAGTTAACCCGCGAGGGCGAGTTCCACCTGCCGCCCGAAAAGCTTTTCCCCGACTCGGAGGAAATTCAGGAAAGGCTTACGGCGAGAGATTTTATTCCTATTCGCCATTTCCAGACAGAGAATAACGCGATAGACCTCGGCTTTCGCCCGATACCGGCGGGTTTCGAAGGCCCGGTCGCGTTTCGGCGCGCACTCGAGCGGTTTTGCGAGGAGGGCATCGAGGCGAGGATATTCTGCGAGAACCCCTACCAGTTGCGCGGGCTCGAGGATATTCTTCCCCCCGGAGAAAGCGTCCCCGCCGATGTTGCGAAGCTCTCGACAGGATTTTCGCATCTCCCAGCGAAGCAGGCGATTATCACCGGCAGGGCGATTTACGGTAGCCGCCGTAAAATCGTCCCCGGAAGACGCTATCGTGAGGGCAGCGCCTACGCGCTCCCCACGGGCCTCGCCCCCGGAGATCACATCGTCCACACCGATCACGGAATCGGGCTTTTTGTCGGCACGGACACGGTCGAAAGCGGCGGCGTTTCTTCCGAGTGCCTCGTCCTGCGATACGCCGACGACGAGAAGCTCTACGTGCCGGTGGAGGATTTTCATCTCGTCCAAAAATATATCGGCGGCGAACGTGTCCGGCTGGCGAAACTAGGCGGACTCGCCTGGGCGAAGGCCAAGCAGAAAGCGAAAAAGGGAATCCTCGCGATGGCCGGAGAGCTTGTGCAAATTTACGCCCTTCGCAAGGTCGCGGGCGGTGTCGCGTTCCCCGCCGAAGACGAACTTTCATTCGCGCTCGCGGAATCGTTCCCCTACAACGAAACGGTGGATCAGCTCGAGTCGATAAAGGCCGTTCTCGCCGATATGGAGAATAAAAAGCCGATGGATCGCCTGCTGGTGGGCGACGTTGGATTCGGCAAGACCGAAGTTGCGATCCGCGCGGCTTTCAAAGCGGTGCGCGGCGGAAAACAGGCCGCTGTGCTCGTGCCGACAACGGTTCTCGCGGACCAGCACTTTCGCACGTTCATGGAGCGGCTCGAAGGCCTGCCGGTGCGTGTGGAGATGCTCTCGCGCTTCCGCTCCCCGAAAGAACAGAAAAAGATAGTCGAGAAACTGGAGAAGGGCGGTATCGATATCGTGATTGGCACGCACAGGCTGCTTTCGCACGACATCGTTTTCAAAGACCTCGGCCTGCTCGTTATCGACGAGGAGCAGCGTTTCGGCGTGAAACACAAGGACAATATCAAACGCTGGCGCGCCAAAGTGGACGTCCTCGCGATGAGCGCGACGCCTATCCCGCGGACGCTCTATATGTCTCTCGCGGGCGTCCGGGACATGAGCACTATCGACACGCCGCCGGCAAACCGCCTGCCGATATACACCAGAGCCGTTCCATACTCCGACGAGACAATCGCCGAGGCTATCGAAAAGGAAATATCGCGCGGCGGACAGGTCTATTTTCTTCACAACAGGGTGGGAAGTATCGAGGTGATGGCCAGACACTTGCGCGAGCTTGTTCCCGGGGCGCGTTTCGCGGTGGCGCACGGCCAGATGAACGAAAAGGAACTCTCGAAAATCATCGTGGAGTTTCTCGCCGAAAAATTCGACGTCCTCATAACCACGACAATAATCGAGTCCGGCACGGATATCCCCAATGTCAACACAATTCTGATAAACCGCGCGGACAAATTAGGCGTGGCGCAGCTTTACCAGCTTCGCGGGCGCGTCGGGCGCTCGGATTTGCAGGCGTATTGCTATCTCATC
>DAOWNU010000443.1 GCA_030642425.1 bacterium
TCCGAACCCGTTCACTCCCAACGGCGACGACATCAACGATTTTGCGGTGTTCGATTATCCCGAGATGTTCTCCGGCGGCGCCGAACTGTTGATTTTCGACATGAGAAACAATCTCGTATTCCAATCTAATATCGGACCGGTGACAACATTATCCGATTTCTCGAACAGGCGCTGGCTCGGATTGGATATGGACGGAAAACGCCTGAGACCGGGGCTGTATTTATATGTCATCAAAGTTGAAAAAGAGATAATCTGCAACGGAACGGTGATTCTTCACAGGTAAACTCGCGCGAATATCTTCATGAAAAGGGACCGATAAAACGATCCCTTTTTCAAATGAAATCTGCCGCCTAACTTGACATTAAAAAATCTATTCCTATAATTTCAATTGAAATTGGGTGTTTTCGCCGCAACCGATCCAAAAAAATTGAATGCTTTATACATAAACTTAGAATAGATTTATGTGTTTATATATGTTTGAAGGAGGATCATGGCAAAAAGGAAAAAGAGGGTTGTGAAAAGGAGTGGAAGAGAAACGGATCGCTCGCTCGATCGTTATCTCAAGGAGATCGGGGAAACACCGCTTATTAACGCTGAAAAAGAGATCGAGCTTGCGATAAAGATCCACAAAGGGGACGAAAAAGCCCTGGCGGACCTGGTTCAGGCCAATCTCAGGTTCGTGGTCAGCGTGGCGAAACAGTATCAGAATCAAGGACTTTCCCTCGAAGACCTGATTAACGAGGGAAATATCGGTCTGATAAAGGCGGCAAAACGTTTCGACGAAAAACGCGGCTTCAAATTCATATCCTATGCGGTCTGGTGGATAAGACAATCGGTTCTGCAGGCTCTTGCCGAGCAGTCGCGCATCGTCCGGTTGCCGCTGAACCGTGTGGGCACGCTCCACAAAATCGGCAAGGCGCACTCGAAACTCGAACAGGAATACGGCAGGGCGCCAAGCACGAAAGAGATCGCCGATAAGCTCAATATAAACACTTCCGAAGTTACATCGACTCTCTGTATCTCCAATTCTCATCTCTCTCTGGACGCGCCTTTCACCGACGGCGATTCCAATTCGCTGAAAGATATTCTGGAGGACGAGCACTCGCCTTTACCGGATTCCGCTCTTCTGAAAATCTCGCTTGCCACCGAGATAGAGAAGGTTTTGTCCACTCTCACCGAGCGCGAGGCCGAGGTTATTTCCCTATATTTCGGTCTGAACCGTGAGCGGGCGTTGACACTCGAAGAGATCGGCTACAGGTTCCGTCTCACGCGCGAGCGTGTGCGCCAGATCAAAGAGAAGGCGATCAGGCGGTTGCGCCACGCCACGCGAAGCAGAAATCTGCGTTCCTACGTTACCTGATAGAATTTTTTCGGGACGGCATGAAGTTAATAGAAAAGCGCTCCATAAAGGGCGCTTTTTCTATGTGGGATGAAATATATCATTGCGAGCGAAGCAATCTCTATTTGAAACGACGCCAAATTCGCCAAAACCGGTAAAGGCCGATTCGTGTCAAAATTGCTTCCCGAAGATTTCAGCTTTTTATTGATTAAGTCCATATTCGAGCGTATATTGGCCAATGATGAAGATTTCACGCGGAATATGGGCTTTTTTTGCCGGCGCGATTGTGCTTGCAGTATATATCCTGACTCTCGCGCCGACTGTCGGACTGATCGACTCCGGGGAGCTTGCGTTAGCTTGCGCCGAGCCGGGCATTGCACATCCGACCGGCTATCCGTTTTACACGATTCTGGGGCGAATCGTCTTTATGATTTCCGGTTTGGAAAAAATTCTGGCGGCCAATTTATTTTCGGCAATCGCGGGCGCAATAGCGGTGGCGGTTTTTTTTCTTATTTTCAGCATGCTTACCGAACGGTTATTCCCACGCGGATCGCGTTGGAAAATAAATTTGCTGTCGCTCTCGGCGTCTGTCGCGTTCGGGATGTTCGCGACGTTCTGGGCGGCCTGTATCGAAACGGAGGTCTATTCCCTCGAAATCCTGCTCGATCTTATCGCGCTTCTCTTCCTTTTGAAATGGCATTTCGAAAA
>DAOWNU010000425.1 GCA_030642425.1 bacterium
GCAGCAGATGTCCGCCGACAAGGCCGGTGGCGCCCACTATCGCCAGTTTTGTTTCGCCGCAAAGTTTCAAAATGGGCTTTCCTCCACAAAGCGCCTGTGCAGAGCGTTTTCGAGCCGCTCGCCGTGGCATTCCGGCAGAACAACCGCCACGCTCACCTGTGTCGCGTCGATAAGCATCGGCTCGGCATCGTGTTCGGCAAGAAAATCGAGGATTTCCCGAATAACGTCGGCCCGCTGGGCAATTTCCTCGCCGATAAGCGCAAAAAGGCAGACATCGTCGTCGATAGTAATATCCGCGAGTTTTTCGAGACCGCGCACCCTGTCCGCGTCTTCGCCCTCGACCCAGAATCCGAGATTCCAGCCCGCATTTCCCCGAACCGCGCGCGGAAATCCAACACGAACCCGTTCCCTCTCCAGCGCGGAGAGGAATTCTTTCAGCGATTCGCTGTCCGGCAGTTTAACCGTGCAATTGCATACATCGTCCCGCCGCGAAATACCCACAAAACGCGGCCGTTCCATGCCTTTGATTGCATTCATAATCGTAGTTCCCTTTCCCCCTTTTAGGCTCGATGCCACGTGCAGGGTTAAATTGGCCGTCCGCGCGAGTTCCACCGCCCTGGAATGGAGCACGTTCGCGCCGAAATACGCCAGATGAAGTATCTCGAGGCTGCTTATTTTCTCTATCAATCTCGCCGCGGGCACACGGTCGGGGTCGGCGGAAAAAATCCCCTCGACATCGGTGAATATCTCGCAGATGTCGGCGCCGAGCGCCACTGCAAGCGCCACAGCGGTCGTGTCCGAACCTCCCCTGCCCAGCGTTGTGATATCCCTTTTCCCCGAAACCCCCTGAAATCCCGCCACAATAGTAATAACCCCCCTGTTCAAGGACTCAATAATTCTGGTCGGGCGAACCTCGATTATCCTCGCCCTCGTGTGGTCGTCGTCGGTGATAATCCCGCTTTGGCTGCCGGTGAAACTGACCGCGCGCTCGCCCAGTTTCTGGATAGCCATCGAGAGAAGGGCCATGCTTATTCGCTCTCCGGCGGTTAAAAGCATATCGAATTCCCGCTCCGGCGGGTGAGAGTCGATCTCCCGCGCCAATCCGATAAGTTCGTCCGTGGTATTCGCCATCGCCGAGACGACCACGACCAGATCGTCGCCCCTGCGCTTCCGCTCGACAATCCTTTCCGCGACCGCCATTATCCTGTCGGGGCCGGCGACACTGCTTCCGCCGTATTTCTGGACAATTATTCCCAAAGATTACATCCCGCGTTTAAGAATTATATATGAAATTATTATTGCGATAGTCACGACCCCCGGCAATATTGCGAGATAAACCTCGATATAGCCGAAAAGATCGAGATGCTTTCCGCCGCTGCCGTGGACAATCTGACCAGTGGACGGAAATACCCTGCCGTTTTTGACGAGTGCAATTATCCCGAAAACCACGCTAATTAGCCAGAACCCGAGAGAAATCCAATAGGCCCCCGGCACTAACAGGTAAATTAAAAAGCCTATCAGAACCGTTCCGAATCCCAGATGGGCGATTTTTTTTGGTGAATCGAACATCAAATATCTCTCGCCATTCTAAAACCAATTTGCTTCTTGCGGTCGTCGGAATTTCTGCTGTCGCGTCTCCACGTGCGAAGATAATATCCGGGGTCGGCAGCCGTGCTCTGGCTGATAAAGCTGCCCCCGCGAATAACCTTCTCGTCTCCCGAGGCCGGCCCGGATGGATCGAGATCGGGCGACGTCCCATAATAATCGAGATCGAACCAGTCGGAGACCCATTCGGCGACGTTGCCCGCCATGTCTTCAGCCCCGCACCAGCTTTCTCCTTCGGCAAAACTCCCGATAGGGGAGGAGTAGCCGAAATCATCGACAAGCGAGTCCGGCATGGGGTCGGAATAGGCGTTCTGAAAATTGCAATGGACTATTTCGCCCGCGATATTCACATTAAATACGTTGCCCCACGGGAAAGTGTTTCCGTCGGGATGCCCGTCGCTGTTGGTGTCTTCGCCGGAGCCGCCACGGGCCGCATATTCCCATTCGGCCTCGGTGGGCAGACGTCCGCCCGCCCAGTTTGCGAATGCCGCGGCCTCGTAATAGCTGACTCCCGCCACCGGATTGTCCGGATAATCGTCGCCGATAAGCCAGCCGGTGGAGCCTTCGTTCCAGCGTTCGGGTGCGGTCCAACCCTCGTCCACACATTCCGTCCAGCCTTCGGCGCTCCAATATGTCGAGTCGCTGTAACCGCCCGCGTCGATAAATTCCCGATATTGCGCGCAGGTTATCTCGGTTTCGGTTATCTCGAACCCGGAGACGACGATCCATCGAACCGGAAGCGCGCCCTCGAGACCGGAAGAGCC
>DAOWNU010000193.1 GCA_030642425.1 bacterium
GACGAGCAGCAAGTCCAGAGCCTCGTGATTCGAGCCGAGAGATGGAGCCATCCCGCCCTCGTCGCCCACAGATGTTATCAAACCCTTATCGGAGAGTATTTTCTTGAGCGTTTTGAATGTCTCGCTCGCAATCTGGATCGACTCTCCAACACTGTGCGCGCCCGCCGGAAGTATCATAAATTCCTGAATGTCCAGATTATTGTCCGCGTGTGAGCCGCCGTTGATAACATTGAGCATCGGCAGCGGGATCGTTCGGCTGTTTATCCCGCCGATATATTGATATAGCGGCAAATCCATATGGTTCGCCGCCGCGCGCGAAACCGCCATGGAAACCGAGAGTATCGCGTTCGCGCCCAATCTGGCCTTGTTCGGAGTGCCGTCGAGTTCGAGCAGCAAACTGTCGATACCGAGTTGATCCGTAGCGTCCAGATCGATTATTTCCGGGGCGATAATCTCGTTGACATTGGCCACCGCCTTTAGCACGCCCTTGCCGAAATAACGTTTGGGATCGCCGTCGCGCAACTCAACAGCCTCGTGGCTTCCGGTGGAAGCGCCGCTTGGAACCGCGCTCCAGCCCCTTGCGCCGGACTCGAGCTCTATCTCCGTTTCGACAGTTGGGTTGCCGCGACTGTCCAGAATTTCTCTCGACCATACTTCTGCAATAATTGGTTCTGTCATTTTTTCTCCTTGTTTGACTTATTTGAGTAAAACTGCTTTTTTTCTTATCTCCCTGTCTTCCGAACTCATCCGAATAAAATAGACCCCGTTGGGAAGCGCAACGCCGGCATCGCTTACACCGCACCAGTTCACGCCGGATTCCCCCGCCGGTATCGGCGAAAAATGAACCCTTCGACCCGTGATATCGAATATCTCGAGTTCCCCGGCTACCGGCGTGGATATTTTGATATAAAGCGCGGGATTAAAAGGGTTCGGCGAGAACGAAAGGCTGAATTCCTCCGGTTTGATAATTTCGTCCGCGTCAGTGTTTATATCGAGCCAGCCTTCCGCCTGTTCCGAGACGGGGCCGATATTGCCGCTGTAGTCGTATCGGACCCGATACCAGTATTTTCGTCCGGTCTCGCAGTCGGTGTCCGTGTAAATCGTGTCGGTGAGCTCGATCTCCTCGGGAATTCCGCCGGGGGCAAGGTATTTCAATAGTGTATAGCCGGTGAGCGGTTTTTCCGATGTCGGCGCTAAGGACCATTCGACCGTTATCCCGCTGAGAACACCCGCGCTGGCCTCGATATTCCCCGGTGCGGGCACGGCAACGAGAGCGAAATCGAGCGTGTCGTGTTCGTTCGCCGCGATTATCAGGCTCGATGTGTCGGGGAAATACAGCGGCGCGGAGCAGGTTATATGATAGCTTCCCGGCGGCAGTTCGAGCAGGCGGTAATCCCCTTCGATATTGGGACGCGCGATCTGACCGGCATCGGTGGAGACAACGGCTTCGGTTGGAAGCGCGCCGCCCATGTCGATATTGCCGGTGAGCAGTCCCGCGCCGCAGTTCGTGGTGAATCGGATAGACCTGCCGTCGCCGAGTGGGGCCGCGCCATCGTCATAAACCCCGCTGTAATAATACTCGATTCCCATTATGTGATTCGGGGACTCGATCCCCACAGTGGAGCCTTCCTCTGTCGTGTCGAGGTCCTCGATAGTCCCGCTGTAGCGGAATTCTATGGGCGAATCGCCCGTGCGCGTTGGTTGTATCGACGGGTCGAAAATAACAAGCTGGAAAGTATTGCTGACGCCGTCGTAGCGGGCGTGGGCCATGTTCTCCCACTGAACAATGAACTCGCCGTCCGCCGGGCGGGATTCCCAATAGATGCCGCTCGTCCCAGATGCGCTCGGCTCGAGATCGTCCCAGAAAAGCGCGAGCGTTCCCCATGGGCCGTTCGGCGCGGGGATCGGATTATTGTAGAAATTCAGCATGAAATAAGGCTGCGTTCCGGGCGCGGCCCAGCCATTGGAACAAACCGTGAGTGTATCGTAACTCTCGCCGTAGAAAACGAAATCGAAGGGCAGGGGAAGAAATAGGATAATATCGTCTCCGGCCGCATCGAAGCTGCCCGTGGCCGTGATATCGTCGAAACCGCAGGGAATGATGCCCGCGCTTATATCGGTGTTGTCGAACGCAAAATAGCCCCAGTCGTCCGAGCCTTGGGGGTCGTCGGAATTGCGTGTTCCGAGCCGGAGATCGACAATGCTTAGGAGCCGGCCGCTCTCGCTGTTGTGTATTTCCACAGGGACGGGATAGCCGTGGAACGCCGAAGACACCGCGTTCAATTCGAAATCTCCCGACCATCGGTTTTCTCCTGCGGGAATTGGCGGCACCGTAACCGTATCGCCGCCGACACTCAGCCAGCCGCCGGTCGAATAGGAGATAATCTCGAATCCCTCCGCGGTTCCTGCGCCGGTGTTCGAGAATTGGATAGAGCCGAGACCGGTCTCTCCCGGTTCGAGTTTGCCGTCGCCGTCGCCGCCCGCGCTGTCGTTCACCCGGATAGAGTCGATAAGCACCGTCCCGGGCGGAAGCGGAATATCGAAAGGTATCATCGCCCTGCCGTTGCGGGAATCGCAATAGAGTTTCATCTCTGCGGGGCCGCCGCCCGAAGCCATGCCGAGCGCGCTAATGATAAATACAAACTCTTCGTCGGTGTGCGCCGCAATTGTTATCGAGTCGAATTCGCTTGTGACCGTCACGCCGCGATGCTCCGCCCATAAATATGCCTCGACAGGGCTTATCGCCATCCCGTGCGTGTTCTCGATCGTCACCCGAAGCACGGCGGTTTCGTCGGGGTCGAGAATACTGTCGCCGTCGCCGGAGATCGTGTCCTCGATAGCATAACTTATCAGGCGGAATTTCGGCCTGCCGCCCACCTCTACCGTGTCGATATATATTGTGTGGAAAGGTGCGTATGCCGTGAGAACGACCTCGCCGTCGCCGCTTCCGGGGACATAAAGCTCCGCCCTGCCGGAAAAGTCGGTGTAGGCGAGGGATTGCTCGCCTGTCCCGATCCGCATAAGGCAGACCGCGGCGTCTTTAACCGGTCCGGTCTCCGCATAGACTTCCACAGAAACCGACGCACCGTTGTATATCGAATCGTGAACAACTGTGAGAATGCCCGGAATATTGCGCTGAAGCATAAGCCCGGGGTCGCCCAGCGTGCAGTATGAGTAGAAAAAAAGCTCGATATTCTCCACTTCCGTCGGGTGGAGCCGCAGGCATTCGGCCTTCGAAAGCCACTCGTTCTGGCCGATATAGGGCAGGTTGTGGACGAAAATCCCCTCGAAAAAGCCGCCGTTTATCGGGTTGTTATAGCGGGTGTGCGTGTCGTGGTCGGTCGTGCCGTAGAAGGCCACCGCGCCACGGGGATTCGTAACCGTGCCCGCTCTCAACCATGCCTCACCGAAACAGGGGTCGGTGAACGCGCCGTAATCCCCCGATCCGCAGACAATACTCGAAATGACCGGATAGGCCTCCGAATTGGACAGCATCATCACGTTCGTAACCGTGAATTCCGGTTCCCACCAGCCGTTGCTGCCCGCCCAGCCGCGATAGTCGATATATGCCAGACCGTCGTTGATAGGCGCGGCTATCTCCGCCGGAGTCGGTATAACAGAGCCGTGCTCGAAAAAGCTATCCACACGGGTGTAGCCGTTGCGAAGGAGAAGCTCATAGACCCAAAGGACGTTCCAGACCGGCGTAACCGCGTGATCGTATGTGGAAACAACCGCCCCTCTGGTAAGCCAGTCGGTGCCGCCGGAGGTCGGTGTCGTTTCATACCACTGCGTTTTTTTGTTGAGAATACGACATTCATTCGCGTTGTCTATCGGCCACCGGGCGTAGAAAAGGTCGGAGAAATAGTCGTCGCCCTCGAGAAGCGAATAGCCGTGTCCGGAGTAATAAATACCGTATTTGTAATCCGGCACCGCGGTGCCGTCGTTCATCGTAACATCCCCCACAAGCACGACGAACGTGGGCGCGGGGTTCATGTTGTCGTAGGCTTCCTGAATGTGATCCTTAATATCGAACTTATCGGGCGGCGAGCCGAGATCGGAAAGGCGGGTCATAACGACCCTGTGTCCGCGGGATCTTTTATGCGCGGCGAATTCCTCCATCACATCCCAGCAGTTGTCCGGCGAGATTATCAGATATGTTCCGGCGTCGTTGGATATGGTTGTCGGCATAAGGTGGCCGTTGAGCGCGAACCGGGACAACATATCGAGAAAGGGCCTGCTTCTTAAACGCTCCGGCGGCGCCTGAATATCTCCTCCAAGGTCCACAACGACCCTCATCCTTCGATGGATAAGATACGCGCCGAGTCCGAAATGATAGCGGACGGGGCAAAGGGTCATCAGGCCGATAGGAACTCCTCTGGCGGCCCCGATATAGTTTATACTCACCAATTCGCGCGGCCAGATTTCGTCCGTCTGGTATATCCGCGATTCTCCGGGGAATATGCCGTCCGGCTCGCCGCTCTCGAAATACGGGACGTCGGTCGGCGCGGGCGGAAGCGCGTAAATCGTATCCGTAACGAGGGCCTCCGCAAAGCTGAGCGGGGTGCCGCTTTCGGCCAGAAGAAGATACTCCGAGGCCAGTGGAAGGTCGGGATCGCCGGGGTTGGAAACCCGGCCCGCGTCCTCGATTTGGACTAACGAATAACCGCCGTCCTCCGTAATCTCGACATCCGACATCACAGAAATGAAGGATATGCCGCCTTCATCCGCGGATAGAATGTTGAAATCGACTCCCGCCGCCAATGTCAACACACACAGGAAAAAACAGCTTACCGCTTTAATTCTTGCCATTTTTAAAATTCTCCTCCGGGTCTTTGATAACGATTTTCACGAGCTTAACTCTTTGCCCC
>DAOWNU010000175.1 GCA_030642425.1 bacterium
CAACGACCTCTCGCCCTCCGACCGGAATATCGGCATGGTTTTCCAGAACTACGCGCTTTATCCGCACATGACCGTGCGAAGGAACATGGAATTCCCCCTGCGGATGCGCAAGATGAATCGCGCCGAAATCGACTCCCGTGTCGCCGAGGCCGCGGAAATTCTTGGAATCGCCGAATACCTCGACCGCAAGCCGAAAGCCCTCTCCGGCGGGCAGCGCCAGCGTGTCGCTCTCGGCAGGGCGATAGTCCGCAAACCGAAAGTTTTCCTCTTCGACGAGCCGCTGTCCAATCTCGACGCCAAGCTCCGTGTGAAAATGCGCGCGGAAATATCGCAGCTTCACACGCGGCTCACAACGACGATGATCTATGTTACGCACGATCAGGTCGAGGCTATGACCATGGGTGACCGGATCGCGGTAATCAACAACGGAAAAATCCAGCAGGTGGATAAACCGCTCGAACTTTACCGGAACCCGGTCAACACCTTCGTGGCCGGATTTATCGGCTCCCCGTCGATGAATTTCGTTCAAGCTACGCGTATCGACAACGGTATCGAGGTGGAAGGTGCGCAAATCCCGCTGGGCGGCGATCTTACCGCCGCACTCGCCGAGACGGACTGTCAGAATATAATTCTCGGCGTTCGCCCGGAAGATTTCGAAGTTTCCGATTCCCCGGTGTTCAAGGCCAAGGTCGAGGTTGTCGAGCCGATGGGCAACGAGATATTCCTCACATTCCACTGGGTTGGTGTCGAGATGACCGCGCGCGTCTCACCGGAAAACAACCCGGAGCCGGGGGAAGAACTCGGGTTCAGTTTCAATCCCGACCGACTGTATCTGTTCGACGGCGACACGCAATCGCGGATTGTTAAACGATATGACTAAAAACGATAAACAACAAAAAAGTTTCTCCAGCGACCGGATGAACACGCTCACCGACCGGGATTGCAAATCGACGAGGAGAATCGTATATTTGAAATGAGACCGAATTTAAAATATCTCGAACCGGACGACCCGAAATGGGGGCTGTATGGTTTTGAGGAGAGGGAGAAGGGAAAATAAACGAAGGAGGACAAAATGAAAAAGGCTATTTTAGTTTTGTTATTATTAGCTGCGGTATGCCTTGCGCAAACCCAATTCGCACGCGCTGTCGGCGGAGCGGGTCGTGATGAAGGCAAATCCGTTGTTCAAACAAGCGACGGCGGTTTCGCTGTCGCCGGATACACAGAAAGCTACGGCGCAGGAGATAGAGATTTATTACTTGTGAAACTCGACCCGTCCGGTTTTGTAGAATGGTCTCGCACAGTCGGTGGAACAAGTTTAGACATGGGCAATTCTATCGTTCCCGCGAGCGACGGCGGTTTCGCCGTCACAGGAATGACATTTACCTATGGCGCAGGAAATGGAGATTTATTTTTTGTAAAATTCGACGCGGTCGGTTCTGTGGATTGGTCTCGCGCTGTCGGCGGACCTAATTGCGATCATGGCTTTTCCGTTGTTCAAACAAGCGACAGCGGGTTCGTTGCGATAGGATTATATGACTTACGTTACGATACACTACTTTGCGATATATTTGTCGTCAAGTTCGGCGATAACGGATCTCTGGAGTGGTCCCGTGCTGTCGGCGGAACAAGTCTTGATTGGGGCTATTCTGTAGCCAAAACGAGCGATGGCGGTTTCGTCGTGACCGGATATACCAAAAGCTATGGTGCCGGAGAACAAGATTTATTTCTTTTGAAACTCAGCGAAACAGGTGCTATCGAATGGGCGCGCGCAGTCGGCGGAACATACTGGGATTTCGGATACTCCGTGATTCAGACGAACGATGGCGGTTTCGCAGTCGCAGGTCTAACCCACATTCTCTCTACAGGTAATGAGTTATTGCTTGCGAAGTTCGACGCTACCGGTTCTGTTGAGTGGACGCGCGCTGTTGGAGGGATAAGCTTAAGCTCGAATGAAGGCCATTCTGTCGTTCAAACGAACGATGACGGTTTCGTAATAACTGGAAACACAAGGAACTACGGTGCCGGCGGTTATGATTTTTTTCTTGTGAAATTCAACCCGACCGGGTCATTTGAATGGGCTCGCACTGCCGGCGGAACAGGCAATGAAGGTTTCCAGGGAACAGTATCCGCCGTTCAGACGAGCGATAGCGGCTTTATCCTCGCGGGATACACGGAAAGCTATGGTGCAGGCGATTATGATTTATTTCTCGTAAAGTTCGACGGCGACGGTAATAGCTGTATCGGGGAAGAGGTTTTCCCTACGGTTACGGATGTCATACTCACTCCGACGGATGTTTTCCCTACGGTTACGGACATCGAGCCTACGGTTACGGTTGTTACACCGACTGTTATGGACGTGACGCCGACCGTCACGGAGATTTGCACGGGAACGGTCGTTCAGGAGGTAGTAATCGAGCCTCGCAATTTCGCCCTCTCCGCCTATCCCAACCCTTTCAATTCGGCGGTTTCCATTTCCGTAGAGACGTTGCATGCAACGTCTCTACGAATCGAGATATTCGATATCGCCGGGCGGCGCGTTGCGCAAATTCCCGTAGGGGTCGGGTTTCCCGACCCATTGTTGGAAGGGCGCGGAGACCGCGCCCCTACGTTAAATTCGGTCGTCTGGACGCCCGCCGCCGCCCTCGGCAGCGGCGTCTATCTCGTCCGGGCACGCTTCGACGGTGTGTTTCTGACAAAGCGAATCATTCTTTTGCGATAACACATATTACAACGGACGCAGCACAATTAACTTTATCGACATCACTAAAATAAATGCCGGTTCCAATATTAGCATTTATATCGGCACGATTTACATTGAGCCTTCCGAAAGATTCCCGGCGGCTATCTCCATTTACATCGCTTCTTCCAACAAAAAAATTCACCGTTTCACCATTTACATTCGCCACTCCGTAATTATGGAATAGTAAAAGATAATGATGGAACATTGGATTCAAAATGTGGAAATCAAAAATAAAATGGAGATTTGTTCGTGGGAAAAAGTGATTTAACAAAAGTAATATTTGCTATGTTCAATGCAATTTGTGAAATAGCTATTGCAATCGGTGGAATTAAAGATATAATTAGAGTGACGAAGAAAGATATATATGGAAAGAAGAACGTAAATATTGCAGGCTTCGATGTAACCGATTTTTACCTGTGAAAACGTCATCTTCTATCGAAAGGGGCCGCTTATGGCACAGAAATTTTCCGATATGAACGAGGTGGACTTCGAATTTTTCTTAGAAAGACTTGTCGATGCTATCGAAACCCATCTCGGCGAACCGCAAAACCCCGACGATATGCTCGATGAAGGCCGTGAAATATACTCCTTTTATAAAGAGAAGGACGACGAAGCCCTTTTCAACGACCTCGATGGCGGTCGCGAGGATTCCAGAGAGGACAAGGCCTTCAAGATTTTGGTCGAGGCGCTTCCGATTATGAAACGTTTCGTGAAGGATTTCGGCGGGGAGAAATGGATGGTTGCGCTCGGTGTGCCGTCGAGGATGCCCCGGACGAGGACGAAAGTCCGCGAGACTGCGCGGGCGATACTGTCGGCTTGGGACAGCAATTCCGCCGACCCGGAACTGTCGGATATCATGGTAGCCGCGGACAGGCTCCGAACCGCGTTCGATGATTTCATGACGGCGTTCGAGGCGCAGGAGGATTATCACGCCAAAGTAGCCTCGGCCTATCGCATGAAAAGGGAAATCCGCGCGCGCGCCGAGAAATATATCCGCCGCGTGAAAACCTACTTGTCTCTCTATCTCGACCCATACGACTACCGCTGGGAATTCTACGGCTATGAAATCCGCAAGCGCCGGACGAAGAAAGTGGAAGAGGAAGAATGAGAAGGGCGATGGTTTTGATTTTGGTGACGGTTGTCGCCGCAAGCTGCCTTGCCCAGCCCGCGTCCAATAAAATCGTGGGATATTTCACCTCGTGGTCGGTTTATGCCAGAGATTATCACGTTCCGGACGTCCCGGCGGAGAAAATAACGCATATCAACTATGCGTTCGCGAACATATCCGGCGGCGAGATCGCGCTTGGAGATTCTTACGCGGACATCGACAAATTCTACCCCGGCGACTCGTGGGACGCGGACTCGCTACGGGGAAATTTCCACCAGTTGATCATATTGAAAGGGACCTATCCGCATATCAAAACGCTGATTTCTGTCGGCGGCTGGACGTGGTCGGCGCAATTTCCAGGTATCGCGATGACCGACACTTCGCGGGAGCGATTCGCCCGTTCGTGCGCGGAATTTGTCGAAAATTACGATTTCGACGGCGTGGATATAGACTGGGAATATCCGGGGCCGACCGACAGGCATAATTTCACGTTGCTTCTCGCGGAATTGCGCGGGCAGCTCGATTCGCTGGAAATTGTCGAGGGTAGGGACTATCTGCTGACTATCGCCGCGCCCGCCGGGCCGGAGCGAATCTGCAATATCGAGGTCGATTCGATTCATCCGTATCTGGATTGGGTGAACATCATGACCTACGATTACCACGGGCCGTGGGGCGGCGGCGGCGGCGCGGTTACAAATTTTAACGCCCCGCTTTTTATGTCGGCGACAAACCCGCTCGGCGAGCCGTTTTTCTCCTATTTCAATCAGGCGGCGACAGTCGATACATATTTGGCGCTTGGATTGCCGCCGGACAAACTGGTGCTGGGATTGCCCTTCTACGGCCGCGGCTACGGCAATGTTTCCGGCGGAACGAACGGTCTTTACGCGGGCTATTCGGGCGCCGCGCCGGTTGGCACCTGGGAAAACGGCGTCTTCGATTTCGACGACCTTCACAACAATTATGTCGATATGGCCGGTTACACGCGTTTTTGGAAGGACGATGCGCGGGTTCCGTGGCTGTTCAATCCCGCCACGCAGATCATGATCAGCTACGACGACACGATGTCTATCGGGGAAAAGGCGCGCTTTATTCTGTCGGAAAGCCTTGCCGGGGCGATGTTCTGGGAGTTCTCCTGCGACGAGGAGGAGATGTTGCTGAACAAGATTTTCGATGTCTTCGATTCGGGAACCTCGATAGGAACGGATTATCCCGTCAGGCCGGTGTCGATGAATATCAGCGCCTACCCGAACCCGTTCAACAGTGCGGTTACAATAAGGGTTCAAGGATTAGCGGGTTCGAGGGGTCGAGTGGAAATTTTCGACATCGCCGGGCGGATGGTTGCGGAAATCCCCGTAGGGGCGGGTTCCAAACCCGCCCGCGCGGGAGGGTCACGGACCC
>DAOWNU010000272.1 GCA_030642425.1 bacterium
ATTTGATGTTTGATATTTAATATCTCCTATCCCCGCTGGCGCGGCTGTCGCGTGCGAAATCGTGTAAGGTTATTCCAAATCGCACGTAGCGGGAGGTGTGCCAGCGGTCGGCACGCGCCGACTGGCGGTTAAGCATGATTGTCGCCGCACTACGATAGATGCTGCCGCATAACCGGTGTGTGGGAAATTATAGTAGGGAAATGGAGATTAGAAATCTTTTACAAGTCCGATACCGGGACACAATGAACCGTCGGAAGAGGTTGCTGTGAACGCGGTCGGACGAAGGCCGGAAAGACCGGGCGATGCGGCGCTCTCGAGGTCGGCGGCGAGCGGGTCGAAACGCATAATGTGAACAACGCTTATCAGCCGGTTGATCATCGCAACTCCCAGCGCGATTTTGGCGTTGCGATAGGATGTTTCGCTGGACGAGCGGATATCGCCGTATATATCCTGCGCATCCTCGCTCTCCCATTCCCAAAAATACTCTTCGGTTTCAGGATACAGCGGCACCTGGTCGCGATAAATAAGATGTTTCCAATAGTTATAGCTGTCCCGGCTGGGATACATCAGGACATCCTCGAAAAATTTCTCGTCCTTGCTATCGGGATGCAAACCGGCGTGGATCGCGGCGTAGTTATGATATTCTTCCTCGCGCCATCCGCCGTGGATAGTGTATCCGGCGAATGTGCACCAAAGCGCGCCCTCTGCCGCCATGAAAATTTGCGCGCCGCGCCTGTCCCCAAGATACAACTCGCCCGCTCCGGGCAAAAGCAGCGAGAGTCCCGCCGCGGTCCATTTCGACCTTCCGCCTTCCGACCGGGCCTCCTCTTCGAAAGAGCTTCCCCTTCCGAAAGGGTTCTCGCGTGCCTGCGCGAAAATCGTGCCGGTCAATGCGATAAACATCAGGATTGTGGCGACAAAAGCTCTCATCAGAACGTTGCGATATTAAAGGCCAGCCTCGGAACCGGCCTGCCGTTCGAGTCGATAGCGACCTGTGTCTCGAGTTTAGGGTTGAACGTGAAGCCTTCGTAAATCTTGTCGTTGGAGCGCTTGGCCGTCCATGCGGCGTCGAATGCGCTGAGAATGTGGTTGAGAAGCGCCGCGCCGATAAAGTATTTTGCGACGTCGTAGTAATCGTTGGTTTCCTTGCGCATTGTCATGTAATCGTTGCGCCACTGGCTTCTGTAAAAGGCGTTGGCCTGCCCGCCTCTGAGAACCTCGATAATCGCGGCGGCGGTCTGTTCGATAAGGTATGTCGAGTCGCGGACATCGTCGCGGTTATCGAAATCGTTCCAGCCGAGGACGAACCAGTCGTATTTTCCCAGCATCTCATAGTAGTCGTGGTTTTTGATCGGCTCGAAAGTGTATGTGTAGGTGGTGTCTCCCGAGACCGTGTCGATGTGCATCTGCGTGTCGGTCGTATCGACCGGGAGCTGCTCCGTGTAGATATCGGGTTCATCGAACGATGCGAACCAATCGTAGTAGAAATCGAAATCCCAGTGCGCGTCGGCAAAAGCCTCGTATTCCTTAATGCCGTCGTCCCCGTTCTTCTGGTATATAAAATAACCGGTCCACACACCGGCCTCTATAGCCAAAAAGGTTCCGGCCTTTATCATATTTCCGGCATATAATTCTCCCGCGCCGGGGACGACCAGTGAAAGCAGGAAACTCGTCTTGACGCTTTTAAGGTCTTCGCTCCGGAAAAGCTCGTCCCCGCCGACAGGAAATTCGGAATCTCCGCCGTCGTCGGCCTGCGCATAGACGGGAATATTGTCCCCGCCGCGCAGAACGGGCATATACAGCGCGCCGGAAAGCGGCGCCCCCATAAGCGACATATTGCACAAGAGCAAAGCGATTGTGAGCAAAACTATTTTGATTATGTGTAACATCTTTCCTCCGATTATCTTTATTTTGTAACTGCGATCCTTATCATTTCCGTAACCGAATTTCCGTCCCCCGAGACCGAGAGCCTCGCCCAATAGACCCCGCTGCCGACGGTTTCGGTGCTCCATTCTTTTTCCTGCGGTGAGCCTGCCCCGGAAGGCCCCGATATTCCGGCAATATGATTTCCGGCGATATCGTAAACATCCAGAGCAACTTCGGCCCCCGGGCCGGGATTCGTGAACTCATACCTGAAAGTGGTGAATCTGTTCGCCGGATTTGGGTAGCAATAGAACGATCTTATCGCCAGTTTATCCCCTTTATCGGGTGGATTTCCCGCGGTCGGCTGTAAGAACGTGTGTTCTTTGTCCGCTCCCCACATCGGCCATGCGCCGGAGCCGAGTTCTTCGAGAAGACCGTGCCAGAAAAAGACCGAGCCGTTGGTGCTGCCGAGCGCCATGCCTATTTTGCCGCCGGGATCGCGGAAAAGACAGGGCGCGGCGTCCGAAGGCCCGCTGTTAAGCGGGAAATACTGCATCGTTTCGCCCCGGTCGTTCACACCGATAACGACGCCGGATTGCGATGGCAATATCGCGTAATCCCCGGTGAAAATTGGCGGCGAAAGGATGTCTTCGGTCTCGTAAGGTGTATTCTCCGAAACGAATCCGGTATTCTCGAACATGAACAGGCCGCCGCGGCCGGATATTAGTATTTCGTGAACGCCGTCGCCGTCCAGATCGGCAACAACGGGGCTGGAGAGCGAGGTGTCGTTCACGCCTGCCGGGAAATGGTCGAACATGCTGCCGGCGGAATCGACTGCGAAAACCACTCCCGAACGGGAGGCGCAGACTATCTCTCTCATCTCGCCGTCGCCGTCAAGGTCGGCGCGTGCCATATATGAAACGTTGTTTTCGGTAAGCTGGGTCTCCCTGATTATCCCGCCGTTCCAATCGAAAAGGAACAGTTTCGCAAGGCTTCGTTCGGCGAGAACGTGAAGGCCCTCTTCTGAAGGCGCCACGGACTTTATCTCGCCCCTCGCGTCGCCGCCGCCGATACGAGCGCCGGAGCCGTTGTATAGAAACCATTCTTCGCCGGAAAAGGCCACGATTTCGAGCGCATTGTCGCCGTCCACGTCCCAGAGCGACACGGAGCGCTCCGGCTCGCCGCCGATATTCACCGGGAAACCGGAAAGCTCGGTCATCATGCCGGAAAGGTCGGTGTTGCGTGGATTGTAGGCGTGCAGATTGCCTTCGATATCGAGAGCGATTATATCCGGCTGGTCGTCTCCGTTAATATCGCCGATTGCGGGGAGGGTTATTCTCCCGCAGGAAACTGTCGCGGCAACCGGATAAGGAACCGTGATAACGTTGCCGTCGAACTCGCCGCCGTCGGCAGTGTAACCGTTGTCGATAAATGGTTCGCCGTCGGCGTCCCAGATAAGGATACAGCCGTAATAATAACCGCTTTCGGAGGTGTATCCCTCGGTCAGGATTTCGTCCACATCGTCGCCGTCCAAATCGGCGGCAACCATCGGGGCGTAAAGCGGAAAGACCACCGTTTTCACGATAGCGGTCGGCACGCTTTTTCCGAAACCGATATCGACCCGTATCTCCGGGGAAAAGCCGATTCCGATATCGGTAACCTCGATACCGGTCTGTCCGCCGTCGTTGGTTTCGGTATTCGGGTTCGAGTATGGCCCGAAAAACGAGTTGTTTGGATAATAGAAATAATCCTTCGGTTCACCGTAAGTTACAATAATGCCGAGGTCTTGAAAGCCGTCGGCCTCCTCGAGACAGACGAACTTGTGCTCCCTGTCCCATTGCAGCGTGTTATCGTTAA
>DAOWNU010000413.1 GCA_030642425.1 bacterium
CTATTTCCTTTGCATAGGAATCCGTGTCCACATCGAGCGGCATTCCCGCCGATTCGAGGAATTCCTCGCCCTTCTGGCTTGCGGGGATAATTACTGCCGATCCGCTCCCGATGCCAAAAATCGCGATGTGCAGGTCGGGGGACGTAATCCCGAAATGCACGCATGTCTTGCATATAGTTCGCATCGGCTCGATGTCGCCGGTTTTGATAGCTTCGATAAACACGCTTTCGCCGGCCTCTGGATCGGAGAGGTAGTCTTTAATGGGCATCGCGCCCGGGCAATCGACACTTATCAGCAGGACGTTATCGATATCGATCTGTTTGAGCTTGACCAATTCGATAGTCGCGCGAATTTCGCAGGGGCGCATAATCGCCGCGATTTTCCTCTTCGTGTGTCCGTGTTTGGTGAGGCTCGAAAGCGCCTTGCCGCCTTGAACGGACATTATGGGGGGGAGGACGTTGGCCCTTTCGAACAAGCTCTCGTCCTTTGTCAATACCCAGGCGTAAGAATCGCCGGAGGGGACTTTTACGGGTAGAAGCACGGCCTCGAAAAGGCCTTTACCGAGTCCGTTCCGGAGGAATTCTATTACTCCGGCATTAAGGCCGTCCGCGGTCGATATAGCGGCGCCTTTTGAATATTCGGTCGGGTTTCTATTAGAATTTGCTGTCATAAGCGCTCTTCGATTTTAATTTATCGTCTCCGATTTTGCGTTAACGATGTCTCATTCTTCATCCGTGATTAGTCTAAGCGGTTTAAACCGCTTCAAGCGAAGCCTTTTAAAGGGCTTAGACGTTCCGGCATCCAACCGGATTGTTATTAACCCAACACTGCCGTCCCAATAAAATCAAATATTAAACATCAAATATCAAAGTTGATGGCTCGGCAAAAAGTCCATTTTAGAGCTATCGCCGACTAATATGATACAAGTAACTTGTTTATATATAAAGAGTTACATTTTTTGTTTTCAGTGGTAAATAGGTGTTTTTCGACTTTTTGCCGAAGCATCAAAGTTACATATCAAAATTCAAAATTGTTCTTTGCTGCGATGATTAACGTTCTTTCTCCCCCCAACCCATCGACGCGGAGCGTTGCCCAAAACGTTACACCGCAGAGCGGAGTAACGAGAGAAAATTCTTTGTTTAACGGGGGCTTTTTGATTTTTGATTTGTCATTTTGCATTTTAATTTTTTATTTTTAATTTACCATCAAATATACAGTTACCCAAATTTTTAGGACAATAGTATTAACCCATCATATCCGCGATACTATCGCCTCGATTACTTCCTGATGAAGCTGTTTCTCCGTAAAATGCTTCGAATGGATGGCCCCGGACGGACAGCTTCCGACACAATTTCCGCAGCCGCGACAGATAGCTTCATTCACGACCGAAACGCCCCTTTCCTCATCGTAGCTCGTCGCGCCGTAAGAACAGACCGTAACGCAGGTCTGGCAGCCGGTGCAGAGCGATTCGATAACCTCCGAGACTTTAACCTCGGGGTGCAGCTTTTTTCCGGGGATAAGCCGGGCGAGTATATTCCCGCTTGCGGCCAGAGTTTGCCCAACGGAATCGACAATGTTCTTTGGCCCTTGCGCACATCCGACTATGAAAACGCCTTCGACTGAGGTTTTGAACGATCCGGTGCTCACATGTTCTTCTTCGAAAAAACCGAATTCTCCGAGGGGAAGATCGAGCATTTCGGATATTTTCTGCGTGTCGATTCCCGGAATTATCGCCGGAGCCAATACCGCCATATCCACGAGAATCGATTCCTCTTCACCGGATTCCGTTGTATAAGTCGCTTTCACGGCGTCTTTTTCCGGGGAAATTTTTACATCCGTCGTCATCGTGAAAACAACGCCTTTCTTTTCGAGTCGTTCGATATATTCCACGTCGCCCGGATTGGCCGCGCCCAGATTCCGAAAAAGTTCGTGAACCTCGATATCGGGGTATTTCTCTTTAAGCGAACCGGCTATTTTCAACAAGCTTTTACAGCACACGCCCGAACAATAGCCGACGTCTTCGCGTCCAACACAGTGCACCAGCGCGACCGATTTTGGAGAAGAACCGTTTTTTAGCAATATCCCGTCTTTTTTGCATTTTTCTTCCAACTCGAGAGCCGTGAAAACATTATCGACTTTGCCATAGCCCCATTTATCGGTTTGGCCCGGGTCGAAAATTGAAAAACCGGTTGCGATGACAACGGAACCTATCTTCAAGTCGATATTTTCGCCCGCCGGTTTCGCCACAACGGCCTCGAAATTCCCAAAAAATCCGATAACGCTCGCAACTTCGCTGTTGAAAAAGATTTCGATGTTTTCGTTATCCCCGACCGCCACGATTTTTTCGGCGATTATCGCGGGGTCGAGCTTGCCATAAGGAAGCAGGCAGTAGAGCTGCCCCGCGACGCCGCCCAGTTTATCCGTCTTCTCGACAAGATAAACCTTCCTTTCCGGCGCGGCGAGGTTGAGCGCGGCTTCGATTCCCGCGATTCCCCCGCCGATAATGAGGACGTC
>DAOWNU010000070.1 GCA_030642425.1 bacterium
CGATTGCAACCACCGAAGGCTCATTGAGAATGATCCCGCGCCCTTTCACAAAAACGAGAGTATTTGCGGTTCCGAGATCGATTCCGATGTCGTTGGATAATATGTCGAATACCGGCATGAGTTAATCTATTTCCTTTTTTTTACGCAGCCTGATTGAACAGAACATCTTAGTAATTCAATTTATCAATATGCTAATTGAATTCTTTTTTAGCAAGGTTTTTTTGTCGAGCGAATTTTCGCATAGCGCCGATTGAAATCAAGTTGATCGAAGTGACGCTCGCAAACGGCTTTTTCTTCATAAAGCCTACAATTTCCTGTGAACCGTAAGCGCTTCCGCCGCGCGACACTCCGTTCAGACGCAGCATCGGTTTCAGGACTGCGCCCGTCAGTCGATACTTCCGACAGACCATTCGAGGCGGATAATTTGTTCGCCGCGCGAAGATATCACAACTCTCCAGTGGTGAAGAAGGCTTGTTTCCTGATAGACGCGCTCGAAACCGGATTCGGAGTTGCTCACCGTCTCCACGGGGAACATCCACAGGCGGCATTTATCGCACGAGCAGGTTATTCGGAAGCCGTCCGCGTTCTCGTGAAGTTCGTAGCCGCGTATCCCCTCGAACTCGCGCGTTTCGCCGGGGCGGATATTTTTCAGGCTGACATCGTTGAAATGGAAATGCACTTCCGGGTGATCGCGGCTCATCAGCGAAAAATTTGTTTCTGCACCGAAATGTAGTTCGAGCGGAGAATCGCCGGGGTTTTTCAGGACATATTTCACTTTAAAACCCCCACCACCCGCGAGAAGACTTATTTTCTTTTCGATAATTAGCCGCGTCCGGTTATCGCCGTGATATATCCCGCCGTCCCGGCACAGCGTGACCTGCGGATTGCCGTCGTGTATGCGCGGGCCGTCGATAATCTCGTATGGGCGGTTGGCAAAATCCCCCACTTCGGGGAACTCGCCGGAGTGGAATTCTTCGGGAGTCAGATTTTCGCCAAAAATAAAATCCGTGAGAAAGCGCCGGTTGAACCAATCGTAATGCAGCAGGCGGGAAAGCCCGTTCTCTTTCGAGTGGACGATCTCGTGTATCGAGGCCGTATCGCCGCCATGCGCCTTTTCGTCCGCCTCTGTGACGAGTCGGTGATAGCCTTCGGGCCTGCGCGAGAGCGTGTCCGTAATATTTCGCTCCCATTTTAGAAGGTCGATCTCGGCGATTTTTCCGCCGTCCGAGGGCTTGATAAAAAGCTGCAGGTCGCCGTCGCGCAAAATTACCTCGTCGCAGCCGTCGATGTCCATATCCACCCGCCGGGCGATAGGTAGTTTTCCTGCGCGGTCGTTCATCAGCGATTCCGCGCGGAGAACGTTATCGTAAATCCCCCTTCGCAGATGCGGCAGATATAGCCCCCCGAAAACGCCGTGCCAATATGCACAGTTGCATTGCGCGCGATAAAGCGCACGTGCCGCCTCGCCTGTCGGCAGTTCGCTGTCGAGAAGCTCGCTGCTATCGAGAAGCTCGTTGCTAACGTGCAGCATTCGTTTGTGCATCCACGCCGATTCGGGGTATTTTGTAAAAAATCCGCGCCAGAAACCGCCTTTGAAAAAGGGCAGCCATTCGTCCATCTTGTTTGCCGCTTTAAGTTCTCGCCCTTTTTTATGAAACTCTGCGGCAAGCCCGGCGGGAAGCGTCCATTCGCTCATCTCAAAATAACTGCCGGTGGGAAGATAGACCTGCCCTATCGGCGGATGCGTGTCCAGCCAATCGTCGAAACGATAAAGCCGGATAATATCGCGGTTTTTCAGTATTCCCCCGATAAAACGGCTCATCCAGCCTTCGTCCCACACCCATTTCCGCGTTCCGGGCCACAGGCCGAATTTTTCGCCGTCGTCGCCGAAAACAAGCGCGCGTTCGCCGGTCCTGTCCGCGTTGTGGATCAGGAAATCCACCGTTTCATTCGCCTCCCGAAATGGAATGAGATACCTCAAGTCCTGCGAAATTGGGAATATTATGGTGCGATGGCCGTTGTCCTCCGTAATATAATGCCCGAGAAGTTTCTCGGCGGTCACTCCCACGCTTTTGAAATGGTAGTCGTCGGTCAGCGTGAATTCGACTCCCGCCGCGGCGAGTAATTCGGGCAGATGCGGCTCCCAAATACGCTCGGTAAGCCATATTCCCCGCGGCCTTTTGCCAAATTTGTCGTCGAGAAAGTCGGACATCATTTTTAGCTGGGCCAACGCGTCGCGGCGGGGAATAACCGCCAAAATCGGCTCGTAGAAGCCGCCGCCGAGAAGCTCGAGTTGGCCGCGCGAAACCATCTCCGTAACGAGATCGAATATTTGCGGAAAATGCTTTTCCCAATATTCCCACAGCGGGCCGGAAGCGTGGAATGCGAATGGAAATTCCGGCGCGTCTTTCATCGCCTTTAGAAAGGGCAAATAGGCCGATTTTGTGGCGTATTCGAACACGCCCTCGAAATTTCCGACGGGCTGGTGAAGATGCACTGCGAACAGGAAGTTTATTCGTTTCAATATGTTCTCCGGTTCAATAATATCTGGTTTCGCGACGAATTTTAAATCTTAAACGATGGGTTCACCCGACAAATCGAATACTATAATCCTATCTTATTTTACTTTAAGTCTTCAATGTAGTTTCTTATCCTATCTAAGCTTAGCCTAAGCCATTTAAAGGGCTTCGTGTTAAGCGTCTTAAGATGCTTAACCGGGCGGGAAAATTTTGCAATGCTAATTGCTAATTGACCATTTTGAATTGAATCTTCTTCATTTCCTGTATCGTATCGGGTCTTTCAAGCCGGCTTCCTCAAAGGCCCTTTTGCGCATAATACAACTCTGGCATACGCCACAGGCAATATCGTCGCTTTCGTAGCAGCTCCATGTCATTCCGAACGGCACGAGCATCTCGATGCCCAGCTTGACAACTTCGGCCTTCGACATGTGCACGATAGGCGTCATAATCTTGCATGCGGATTCCGGCTTGCGGCCAAGGTTTATCGCCTTTTCCATCGATTCGATAAATGCCTCCGTAGTGTCCGGATAGCCGGGGCCGTCCTCGTCCATCACGCCGATAAAAATGGTATTTGCCTTGATAGTTTCCGCCCAGGCCGCGGCGAGCGAGAGAAAAATGCCGTTGCGGAATGGGACATAGGTGCTGGGTATGCCTTTCGGCTCGCCCTCCGGAACAGGGATATGCTCGTCGGTCAGGCTCGAATGGCCTATCCAATGCAGGAATTTGACGTTCGCGATTTCCTGACGCTTGGCTTTGAAAACCTTGCCGATCGCGGCAAAACAGCTTCGCTCCTTTATCTCGGTCCGCTGGCCGTAATCGAAATGGAGCATATAAAGCTCGTAGCCCTCTTTTTTTGCGACAGCCGCCGTCACGGTCGAATCGATTCCCCCTGAATGCAGGACAACGGCGCGTTTGAGTTTTCTTGTCATTTGTTCAAGTGTGGTAAAAAATTATTTTATCCCGATGATCTTGTGCAACTGCATCGAGAGACGAATCGGCGAACCGGTCTCGAGTATCCACTCTGCCAGCGCCTTCGATTCTAATCTGTCCCATACCGGCGAGAAAATCACCGTTGTGCGGTTCAGCAAATTGTGTTTCTCAATCTGCCCGACAGACCAGTCGAAATCCTGACGGTTCGCTATCACGAATTTGACAGAATCTTCGCGGGTGATAAAATCGAGATTGGACTGAAGAAAGCTTCCGGCGTGCCCGCTGGACGGCGTTTTGACATCGACCGATTTCACGACCTCTTTCGGGACACGGTCGAGCGGGATGCTGCCGTTGCTTTCGAGGAGAATTTTTATTTCCCTTTCGATCAGTTCTTTCATAAGCTCGATAGTCGCGGCACACAGGAGCGGTTCTCCCCCGGTTATCAAAACCATGTCCCTGCCGGTGTCGGCGACCCTGTCCGCGAGCATCGCCGGTGGGACGCGCTCTTTGATAAACTTGTTGTCCGAAGTGTCGCACCAGTCGCAGGCCAGATTGCACCCGGCGATCCGTATAAGAACGCAGGGGATTCCGGAATGCGGCCCTTCTCCTATCACAGTCTCGACAAATTCGTTCAGCGGTATCATATTATGTATAAGTTTAAGTGAATTGTGTAATACATTGTTATATAGTTAAATAAGCTGTCATCTATCAGAACATTACTTCCCATCGGGTAAATAAAGAACGCTCGCTCTGTCCGATTCGAAAACCTCGATGGATTCAAGCTCCAACCCCTCCGGCAGCGCCCCTTCGATTTGCTCGAACAACGCCTTAGCGATCCTCTCCGAAGTTGGATTCCCGCCGTCGAGCCAAGAATGCTCGTTCAGATCGCGGTGGTCGAGTTGATCCAAAACCTCTTTGAGAATGCTTTTCGCCACACGGAAATCGCACGCCATCCCCAACCCGTCCAAAACACCGGAGCGGATAGTCATCTCCACTTTCCAGTTGTGCCCGTGGAGCCTCGCGCAATCGCCGCGATAGCCCGTTATACGATGTGCGGCGGAAAACTCACCTTTAACCTTGATTTTATACATACGGAATTGCTCCTTCGACTAATAAAATACAACATCGATCCTGCCGGCGCAAGTGAGAAAAAAATGCGAATAATGCGCTCCGGCTAAAAATGCACGGTCAGTGTGAGCGACGGTGTAAATATATGCTGGTGCGTTTCGCCCACTTTTTCGGGGTAGAAATTCAGGTTGAAAACCTCCAATGTCGTAACGACCGCCGGGCCGATAATCGCGAGCGCCCAAACATCGGTGCGCTTGGAAAGCTCGTTGAAGCCGCTCTCGATAATGCCGTATGTGCCGCTTCGGACAAGCTCCGGCCAGACAATATATCTGGGGTAATAGGTCGTCATGCGCGCGTCCGCCGATAGCTCGACAATGGGGGTTTTGCCCAGAGAAAGTCCCAGACCGAGTTCTCTCGTGTCGAAAACGTGCGGCTTGCCGATTCGCGCGTCCGTGTCGGAGGAGTAATCCGCGAATGTGTTGGTGGCTTCGAATTCCGGATCGGAAGAGAGTATGAACAGCCCGCCGGAACTGCCCCTGCGCACCGAGAGATTTTTTACCGGATGAGCCGAGATCATCTTATAGAATCCAAAACTGTTGAATGTCAAATCGACGCTGTCGTTCTCGAATTGAGAAAACGAGTATTCGAACGCAAAAGTGCCGTTGATTGAGATGTCTTTCACGTTCTGAAATGCGCCCAATCCCGCACGGACAATAATCGACGGCGCTATAGGTTCGTAATTTTCGGCGAGGTCCCTGTTTTCAGGCTTGTCGTTTAGGTTGAGTGGGATCGCATAACCGGCGCCGCCCACGATATCGAGTCCAAAATTGGTATTTTCTTTCTCGAATTTCCACCCGTCGATCTCGAACTCAAATTCCGCGAACGCTGTAACAGCAATTAGTGTTGCGATAATTACGAGATATAATGTCCTGTTCATTATTAGTCCTTTCGTCTTATTGTTTCACTTAAATATATACTCAATTTCGATTAAGGCAAGGATTTTCGGCGGGTCGGCAAGGCCGACGGCAAAGGTTGCCCAAAACCGGGCAAGGCGGTTTTGGGAATATAGTAAGCCCCTTAAGGAAGGGGCCGGGTCGGCAATGCCCGCAGATAATGCGCTCAACCGACTTCGTCGGATTCGACGGGCAATGCCCGCAGATAATGCGCTCAACCGACTTCGTCGGATTCGCTCCCGTGGTCGGGAAGGGCAATTTTGCATTGCTAATTGATAATTGCTAATTTTGAATTGACTTTTCTATACTCCCACTCCAATGCCCCTCTTTGCCGTTGGCGATAGCACGGACGCGGAAATCATAAGCCCCCGATAATCCCTCCGGCGGCGGGCAGGAATTGGCCTTGCCCTCGTAAAACGCCGTCCAATGGCCGCCCTCCCCCGCCTCGCGATAGTGCGCCTCGTAGGAATCCGCGCCGTCGATAAAATCCCACTGGAACGTCTTCGCGCTCGCATCGTAACGGAAATTCTCCGGCGATGGCGGCCGCTTTTTCGTCCAAACCATCGATTTCGGGAGCATCCCGAGAACGATGAAATTCGAATGCTCCACGCCCCACGTTGCTGCGGCATGTTCGAAAATCAATCTCAAACGCCGCGTGTCAGCCTTAAATCGCTCATTTCTCGCAACGATTGCCGCCGATGCTTCCTCGCGTTCGGCGCAGGCCGAGGTATGAAGCTCGCTCATCGCCGTCCGAAGTGCGCGCAGCTCGTCGATAAAACGGTCGGGAAGCACCCACGGCTTACCTGCATCGACATATCTCTCGTTCTGGCGAAGCATATCGTCGATTGCGGATTCAAGCCCATCGCGCGTTCGCGGCGTTTGCCCGGAAATCGAATAGGCGCGCCGGATTTCCTCCGCGTTGCCATGCCCCGCGATTTTCGCTTTCAGCAATTTCTTCACCTTCTGATAATAATCCTTAGAACTCTTGAATCCCTTTTGATATTTGCTGAAACCAACGAACTTATCCGCTTGTTCACTATTTGTTATATGCACTATTTCTTGCCATTCGTCGCCGCAATGTCGCCCCCATTCGAGCAAATCGCCCTCGACCCCTATTTCAGCGGCAAGGCTATCTATATTGCTTTGCAGGGGAATAAATCTCCATATCCTCCCTGCGATGTCGTCCATGTAGAAGTTGTTATCGATAATCATAATACCTCCAAAGTTAAGTTGCACTTGCTCTTTTGTTGTTCACATATATATATTTGTTTATAACATATCCATTATTTTAAGTTTCATTTTGCTTTTTGTCGATTACGTCTATATTATTGTTCTTCATATTCCTAATATTTGTGATTACATCTTATCTATTGTTTCTTACATTTATGATATTGTTGATTACTTATTATTCCAGGTTATTTACAGTTCCTTATTGTTTGCTTTCATGTTCTACTTTGTTTAACAAATCTTTAATATGAATAGACTATTTTATAAATGTTACAAACTAATATTAAACATGAAAGAACAATATAACGAAGTCATTTATAATATTATGGAGTGTAATAAACTATAATTAAAGAATAAACAACCATCTATGATAGTAATATAACGATAAAATAATATAATACAACAAAATAATAATATTTATCAACATTACGATAAATGGAATAAACAAATAATGGAGTGCAAACCGTTTTTCGAGGTTTTTTACTTCTTATAACACAGATGGAGCTGTGTAACAAGGAAGATATTGGCGGATTTAGGTGCGCCGACCTTTTATTTTACCTGTCATTCCGGGCACGACCCGGAATCTATCCCGTCGCTACCCCCTGGATTCCCGTTTTCACGGGAATGACAACGTTGTCGCAATCTCGATTTCGATTCGTAGGGGTCAACCGCGTTGACCCGAAATGCGGGCGTATGCGATACGCCCCTACAATTCTCGATTTCGATTCGTAGGGGTTTGCCGGTGGCAAACCCGTCCGCGAATTAACGCTATCCGTTGTTTAGGCGACGGGCGCACACACGGGGTCGCCCCTACAAATTATCGTTTTCAATCCGCTAATCCACCGAATCCGCCAAAGGCATTTTGGGCCTATCGTCCGTCGCAGCGTGGCGACCATGACCTATCGAGGAGAAAAATCTATCCAGCCCGGCTTCATATATCCCCTTCGACGTTATCAAACCATCGTTGTGAGAACCGGATATTTCGAGAAATTGCTTTTCTCGCGCGGACACGGCCTCGAAAAGCCGTTTGCCGTGTTCGAACGGGATAATCTCGTCGTCCGGGCTGTGCATAACAAGAACAGGGCACTCGATATCGCCGATTTTCGCGAGCGAATTATATTTGAACCGCGAAAGCAGCCTGATAGGCAGGAACGGATACATCCCGGCGGCCAAATCCGGCACCGAGGTGAACGACATTTCCACGATTAGCGCTTTCGGCGCGCGTTTGCGGGCGATATCCACAGCCACCGCGCCACCGAGAGACCGCCCGAGAACGATAATCTCGTCGTGTGAAAGCCCTTTTTTTTCGACAAGATAGCTGAACGCCGCGTCGGCGTCGAGATATGTCCCGGATTCCGTGGGTTTGCCCTCACTTTGGCCGTAGCCGCGGTAGTCGAAAATGAGCGTGCTCAGACCGAGTTTATTATACACCCGTATCGACTCCAAGCGGTCCGAGATATTGCCCGCGTTGCCATGACAGAAAAGAAGCGTGCCCCGCGCATCGACAGCCGGGATAAACCATGCCGATAAGC